>JBHHTZ010000060.1:0-11722 GCA_046753605.1 Anaerolineae bacterium | reverse complement strand
ACGCCGAGGTTGAGACCAGGACTCGATCCGCTGCGAGGGCGTTGGCCCGTTCACCTCGAGTGACCCGTCCGCAGGTGCTGCCCAGGTTGGTATCGCAGATGTACTCACCTGAGAAGGGGGTGATGCAACCCGATCCATCGTGAAACTGCTTCTCATCAGTTGGTTTCAGGAATAGCAACATATCACCAGATAAGGAGGAGAAATGAAAAAGCTCACATTGATGTTTGGTGTGTTGATCGTCCTCGGCCTGCTGGCGGCCTGTTCTCAGCCCACCCCAGAGGTGAGAATCGAGAAAGAGATCGTCAAGGAGACCGTTGTCGTCGAGAAAGAGGTCCCGAAAGAGGTTGTCAAAGAGGTTGTCGTGACGCCGACCACGGCGCCCGTCCCGGAGGCGAAGCCGGCAGCGTATCGCATTGCGCTCTTCGAGGACCCGGTCTCTCTGAACTACTGGAACTATTTGGGCCCTGGCAGCTCAGTCTGGACTCAGTACGTCCTGACCGGCCAGGCTGCGAGCCTGTACACTCTCTCCGATCAACGCTTCGACTTCGTGCCATCCCTGGCCAAGGACCTGCCGCCCGACCCGGTTCAGGAGGGCGATGCCTGGAGCATCACCGTCGAGATGGTGGATGATGCCACCTGGAGCGACGGCGAACCCATCACAGCCCACGACGTGGTCTTCACCCACAATGCGTGCAAGGACCTCAAGCTGACCCAGAACTGGCCGAACCAGTGTGCGCCCCTGGGCATTGACGTCACCGCCGAGGCCCTGGACGACTACACCGTCAAGTACACCTTCAGCGAGAAGCCGAGCCTGGGCACATGGCAGGCCGGCGTCGCCCTGGCGCCCATCCTGCCGGAGCACTTCTGGGGCGACACGGTCGCCGAAGCACGCGCCTTCATCGAGGGTGTGACAGCGCCTGACGTGGAAAGGCCTGAAGACTGTGAGGCCGAAGATCTCAGCGATGAGGACAAGGCAGCCTGCGACGCCTGGGTTCCCTACGACGAGGCATTCGAGAATGCCCGCAAGACTCTGTACGAGGCCGACGCGACCGGCGCCCCGGCCGCCGGCGGCTACACCACCGACAAGCTGGAACCGGGCGCGTTCGCCCAGCGCAATGAGAACGCCAACTATTACTTCAAGGACGCCAAGATCGTCGAGTACGACGATGGCACGTGGGCTCTGGAGCAGCCGAATGGCCGGAAGCTTCAGCTCTACGGGAATGCCTCGGGCGACGTCACCCTGGACTATACGGGCGGCCCCTACAGCCCGAACATCGTCTTCTCCATCTACGGCTCCCAGGACGCGGCCTTCCTGGCCCTGGCGAACGGCGAAGTGGACTACGTGCTGAACCCGCTGGGGCTGGCGCGCGGCTTGCGCGAGCAGGCGGAAAAAGGCAAGGGTGTCAAGACCTACACCAACGCCGACTACGGCATGTTCTACCTGGCCTTCAACATGCGCAAGTACCCCATGTCGGAGTATGAGTTCCGCCAGGCGTTTGACATCGTCATCGACAAGGAGTTTGTGGTCAACAGCGTGCTCCAGGGCACCGTCTTCCCCATGTACTCCACCATGCCGCCCGGCAACGGGTTCTGGTACAACCCGGACGTCCCCAAGCCCTACGTCGGCATGTCGCGTGAGGAGCGCGTGAACAAGGCTGTCGAGGTGCTGAAAGCAGCCGGCTGGTCCTGGACCCAGGAGCCAGCGTGGAGCGACGATTTGCAGGACGTCGTGCCCGGCGAGGGCCTGACCATGCCCAACGGCGAGCCGATGCCGGACCTGACCATCCTCGGCCCCGGGCCGGCCTACGATCCCATCCGCGCCACGTTCAACCAGTGGATCTCCGAGTGGGCCCGCGAGCTGGGTATGCCGGTGAAGTCGGAGCTGACCGGCTTCAACACCATCCTCAACCCGGTGTTCGTGGACGCCGATTTCGACATGTACATCCTGGGCTGGAGCCTGGGCAACGTGGCCTTCCCCGACTACTACGAGGCATTCTGGCACAGCCGCAACGACACGGCCGTGTCGGGCAACTATAACACGCCCGGCTTCAACAACGCGGACTACGACGCCACGGTTGACGAGTTCATGAGCACCGATAGCCTGGATAGAGCACGCGAGCTGGTCTTCGACATGCAGGTCACGCTCGCTGACCAGCGACCGTACATCCCGCTCTTCTACAAGCAGGTGCACGACCTGGCCCGCGATGTTGTTCACTTCCCGTACACGGAGAGCCTCGGCGGAATCGAGGCTCAGTCCGGGCTGCAGACGGACGCCCAGGTGCTGGCTGCCGAGTAAGCAGTACCTGGAGCATACGAATCGGGATAACGATCGATGTGCCTGGGAGCGGGCGGTATTCCTCCGCCCGCTCCCAGGCATCCGGTTTAGGGCCGGCGCCCGAAACGTCGTAGTAACGACCGTAGTAACGACTTCAGTCGTTGGTTTACGCGTACAAACGACTGAAGTCGTTATTATACAAACCAAGGGAAGTCTCGTTGCACGGTAGGCAGGCATAGGAGCCAGTCGTATGTATAGATACCTGGGCGTACGCGTCCTGCAGATCATCATCACCCTGTTGCTTTTCCAGGCGGTCACGTACTTCCTCATCGACGCTCAACCTGGTGACATCGCCGATCTCCTCACCACCAGCCCGGAGATCCCACCCGCCGAACGTCAGCGGCTTCGCGCCGAATTGGGACTCGACCGCCCACCGGCGGAACGCTTCGTCAAGTACGTCGCCAATTTCTACAAAGGCGACCTGGGGGTTTCTTTCTCCCGATATCCGACGCCGGTGCTTGACATCATCAAAGAGCGGTTGCCGCGTACCATCGTGTTGTTCCTCACGGCGACGATCATCTCGTTCTGGGCCGGCTACATCACCGGCAAGCTCGTGGCCTGGCGGCGGGGTGGATGGGTTGAGTATTCCTCGACCATCGCCGGCGTGACGCTGTACACGGTTTTTACCCCCTGGTTTGCCCTGATGATGATCTGGCTGTTTGCTGTTAGGCTGGACTGGCTGCCGGCGGGCAAGTTCCTCGATCCGCTCGAATGGCTGGATGCTCCGGTCCACGCCAATGACATCTTCATCCGGCTGATCTGGACCGCCTCCATCGGTCTTCTCGTTGCGTTCGCCGGGTTATTGTTCTCCAATCGCATCGAGCACCGTCTTCGGCCCTCGGTGCGCTGGGTCAGTCTGCTCGTTCCACTGGCCGGCCTGATCCTCTATTGGAGGAGCAGCGGCGTAGGCTCGTACGCCTGGGATATCGTAAGTCACCTCATCCTGCCGGTCTTCACGTTGACCCTGATTGCCTACGGCGGCACCATGTTGCTGATGCGCACCAGCATGCTCGAGACGCTGCGGGAGGACTACATCCTGACCGCCCGGGCGAAGGGATTGCCCGAGAACATGATCCGGGACAAGCACGCTGCCCGCACCGCACTGCTGCCGGTCTGGACAGGTCTGGTATTCGCCATCCCGGCGGCCGTAAGCGGTGGCATCATTACCGAAACTATCTTTTCGTGGCCAGGGATCGGCCTGACGCTGCTCAATTCTGCGTTGGTAGCCGATATTCCTCTTGCTATGGGAGCCCTGACCGTCATAGGTATACTCACCCTCTTCAGCCACCTGGTGGCCGACATCGGTTATGCGTTTCTCGACCCGCGCATTCGTTACGGCTAGGACTAGGGAGTAGATGATGGCCGGAATAACATCAATTGCAGATTCCACGGCGGAGACCACCTACGTCCCTCTGTGGCGTGTACGTCTGAGATTGTTCGCAAGATCGCTGCGAGCCGGTTGGGCCTTGTTCACCGAGAATCCGATTGGCGTAATTGGTCTGGGGGTAATCGTTTTCTTTGGCCTGCTTGCCCTGGCTCACCCGATTCTCATGAAAACCGTCTGGGCGCCCAGGATCTACGACCCGGTGTCTGGCTTTGACTTACAGATTGCCTACCATCCCTCGCCTCCCTCGGCCCGCCACCTTCTGGGCACCGACCCTCTGGGGCGGGACGTTCTCAGTCAGCTCATGTACAGCACCCGTTGGGAATTCGCCCTGGGCATTCTTTCGGCCGTGGTGACAGTGGTGATCGCTACTACGGTCGGGGCAGTATCTGCCTTCTATGGCGGGATCGTGGATACCTTGCTCATGCGCCTGGCAGACCTGGTAATTATGGTGCCCTTCCTGCCCATTCTGATCGTGCTCAGTGCCCTGACAGAGGTGGGCATTTTCGAGTTGGCGCTTGTCATCGGGGTTCTTTCCGGCTTCGGCGGCACAGCAGTCGTTATCAAATCGCAGGCATTGTCAGTGAAGGTGAAACCATACATCGAAGCAGCGCGCATCGCCGGCGGTGGCGATTTCCACATCATCTTCAAACACATGGTTCCCAACCTGCTGCCCATCTCGCTGCTCTACATGATGTTTGTGGTCACCGGCGCGATCTTCTCCGAAGCGGTGCTCTCGTTCTTCGGGCTGACAACCATTCAGATGAGCTGGGGGATCATGGTCAACGTCACACAGTTGTTTGGCTACCTGCTGCGCTTTGACACGTGGTATCTGCTGATGCCGGCCAGTCTGGCGATCACCACCCTCTGTGCAGCGTTCTACCTGGTGGGGCGTGGCATGGATGAGGTTGTGAACCCCAGGTTGCGCCGGCGCTAAAACACCAGACCTTTAGGGTTTTCAAAAGCCTAAAGGTCTCGGGAGATGACAACGACCTTGAGGCAACAAAGGCCTGATTATGGACAATGTTCTTGAAGTAAATGACCTGACAATGCACTACATGACCCGCAAAGGGCCGGTCTTTGCAGTGGATGACGTGAGCTTCTCCGTGCGCCGAGGTGAATCGCTGGGACTGGTGGGCGAGTCAGGGTGCGGGAAGACCTCGGTGGCCATCGCGTTACTCAAAGTGCTTCCCGAAAACGCTAAGATCCTCGGTGGGCAAATCTGGTTGAACGGCGCCGACATCGTGCCGCTCCCCGAAAACGAGATGCGCAAGTTTCGCTGGCATCGTATCGCCATGGTTTTCCAGGCAGCCATGAACTCGCTGAATCCGGTGTACACGATTGAGGAGCAAATCCTCGAAGCGATGCGCCTGCACCTGCCCCACTTAAGCGATCGTGAGATGGACGAGAAGGTGGACAAGCTGTTCGAGCTCGTCGGTCTGGCTCCGGCATTCAAGGACCAATACCCACATCAGTACAGCGGCGGGATGCGCCAGCGCGCCGTGATCGCCATGGCCCTTTCCTGTGACCCAGCGATCATAATAGCCGACGAACCCACCACTGCCCTGGATGTGATTGTCCAGGATGCCCTGTTAAGACAGATCCAGGAGATCCAGCGGCGATTGCAGATGGCCATGATCTACATCTCGCACGATATCGCCGTAATTGCCGAGGTCAGCGATCGTGTTGGGGTCATGTACGCCGGCAAGCTGGTCGAGTTGGGTACAACGGAAGCCATCTTCCGTCGGCCGCTTCACCCTTACACCATCGGGCTGATGTCGGCCTTCCCCAGCATCGTCGGAGAGAAGATGGAGCTGGTGACGCTGCCAGGAGAGCCGCCGGACCTGCTCGACCCGCCGCCGGCCTGCCGCTTCCATCCGCGTTGCCCCTTTGCTACCGAAATCTGTCGCGAACAGGGACCGGAGTTCAAGGATCACGCGTCAGGACATTATGTGGCTTGCTGGCATCCAGGGGGTAATCAACAGTGACGGACAACAAATTCCTCGTCAACGTCAAGAATCTGTCCAAGCTGTACCCTGTAGGGCAGGGTGTATTCAGGCGCACCGATGCCTATGTTCATGCTGTGAGCAACGTCAACCTCCAGATCCGGTATGGGGAAAGCGTGGGACTGGTGGGCGAATCTGGCTGTGGCAAGACCACGACCGGCAAACTGCTGACCCGGTTGGTTGATCCCACGGAGGGCAGCATCGAGTTGGATACCAGCGAGGGTCCCGTGGATATCGCCCGCCTGCGTGGGCGGGCGATGAAGCGGTTCCGGTCGCGCGTCCAGATGATCTTTCAGGACCCATACGAGTCGATGAATCCGCGGCTGACTATCTACGACACCGTGGCTGAGCCGCTGGACGTCCAGGGCATCGGGAACATCGCCGAGCGAGAGGCGCGCGTGGCCGGCCTGCTGGAGATTGTCGGGCTGACGCCGGCCTCCAGCTTCCTGTTCCGCTATCCCCACGAGCTCTCCGGCGGCCAACGTCAGCGTGTGGCCATCGCTCGTGCCCTTGTGATCAACCCGGATTTCGTCGTGGCGGACGAACCGACCTCCATGCTAGATGTCTCGGTGCGCACCGGCGTGATGAACTTGATGCAGGACCTGGCTGAGCGCCTGGAGGTCACGTATCTCTACATCACTCACGACCTGGCCGTCGCTCGCTACATGTGCGACCGCATCGCGGTGATGTACCGGGGTAAGATTGTCGAGATTGGCGAGACGGAAGATGTCTTGCACAAGCCCAGGCACCCCTACACGAAAGCCCTGCTCTCGGCCGTCCCTGTGCCGGACCCAACCCACAAACGCGAGGCAGTACAGATCAAGGGGCATCTCACGAAGCCCATTAACCCGCTACCGCGCTGCCGATTCTACGAGCGCTGCCCGCTGGCAGACGGCTACTGCGAATCGCATGACCATCCGCCCCTGGAGAAGGCATCTCCTGAGCACTACGTTGCCTGTTATCACTCCGATCGGGTCTAGAAAACTGCGGCGGTTAGGCATTTCCAGGAGTTACTACTCTGCCTGGCCGCATTTCGGCAGTTGATGAAGATTGAGAAATCTTCTGGTAACGAGATGGCTGTTGCGGGCCACGCCCCCTCCCCCGAATTCAGGGGAGGGGAGCCATATCTCCCCCTCTCCCAGGGTTGGGAGAGGGGGCTGGGGGGTGAGGGCCGTTGCTGGAGCAATCTCTCGATTTTCATCAATCGCGAGACGTCTTCACATCTTTGACGACCTGCCTCAACTTGACACATGAGAACGCATCCTGCTGAGACGCACGGGCACTTTCGCTGGTACTGGCTCGCAGGACTGGCGCTGTTGCCCCTGGTCATCGCCGGCCTGTTTGCAGCCACGGTCATACTCCAGAGCCGGTTCCGCTACGACGAAGCCTACTTCACCCCTGACTACCAGGCGCTATACGACGCGCCCGGCGTTGTCGCCCGCAGTTGGGAACAGGTGCTACAGACCGGCAATCCAGCGCTGCTGGGCGAGCTCACCGGCTTGCGGCGGGAACCCCGCGTCACGCCCAATCCGAACATCATCCTGACCATTCTGTTGGAAGTGGACGACGCCGGCTACTTCCACTACCTGTATTTTGACATCCAGACCTATCGACGCTCAACCTACCACATCAAGGAAGTGAGCAGCCGCTGGGTGGTGGTTCCAGAAGACCCCTACTACTATTGGGACAGTGGGCGGTGGTGGGGTGTGTTCGCCCCCATCGCCATCGTGTGGTGGTTGATCCTGATCGTGGCCGGCGCGGGGATTTCACTGTCCCACGTTGGCGCCAGGACGCGGGAAGCTCTGTTCCGAGGATAGGCGGCATGATCCGTTTTCTGGTCAAGCGAACGCTGAGGGCGCTGATCGCGCTGTACCTGTTTATCACCTTCGTGTTCTTCTTCACTCAGCTTGTCATCCCTGGCGACTTCACAACCCAATTCGCAATGGGCATGAACCGCGCGGCCAGGGAGGCGCTTCAGAAAGAGCTTGGACTCGACCTTCCAATCTGGCAGCAGTACCTGAATTGGCTTCACCGCCTTCTAGCTGGCAGCCTGGGGACCTCGTTCTACGGCTATTCCGTGACAGCCAGCATGAAGGCGGTACTCCCACCTACTTTGCTGATCTTCCTCACTGGCACAGTAATCGCCTTCTTCATCGGCCAGTGGCTGGGCAAGTGGACGGCCTGGCGGGGACCGGGACCCGTTTCCGGCGCATCGACATTCAGCGCCATCGCACTCTACACCTCTTTTCCCCCCTGGCTGGCGTTCCTGATGGTCTATTTCTTCGTTCGACGCTTTGAGCTTTTCCCGTCGGCGTTATTCTTGTATCAGAACCCTCTAGCTCAGTTCCGGCAGAGGCTGAGTGAAAGCTCCGACCTGCTGCCCAATACGCTCATCACCTATATGCTCCTCACGATGGTTGCAGCTCTGCTCGTCCTGGTAATCGGGGATAGGGTCCTCCAGCGGCTCTGGAGACGCCGGCTCCCCCTACCCGTTTCTGTCATCCTGCTGCCGGCCCTCGCAGTGGGAAGTTGGTTCGCATTCGGGTTTGGTGCGCCGGCGTTGCAGATCATGCACCTGGCCGGTCTGCCCATATTGACCTTTGTCCTGCTCTCCCTCGGTGAGACTATGCTGATTATGCAGACGACCATGAAAGACACTCTGGGGGAAGAGTACATCAGAGTAGCTCGCGCCAAGGGGCTGCCGGAACACATGGTACGGGATAAACACGCGGCCCGCAACGCCGTGATACCGGTGTTCAGCCGGCTGGTGGTCAGTCTGCCCTACCTCCTGACCGGCATCGTGATCATTGAGCGCGCGGTCAACTGGCCGGGGATGGGCGAAGCCATGCTCTTGGCCCTCTACAACAAAGACACACCTGTCGTGATGGGGGCCTTGCTGATCATCGGGGCGATTTCTTCGCTGGCCCGTCTGGTTCTGGACGTTGTCCAGTTGTACATCGATCCACGTATGCGAGATCGTGCCATTCGGATGGGCGACCTGGGACCCGTGAAGTTCTGATGACAATCGGAGACACTGAAAGGCTGGACTACATCGGCCTTGGAGGCTGGCAGCGATTCTCCATCCGGGCCCGGCTGATCCTACGCCGCAGCAAAGGAGCCTGGGAGGTTTTTGCGCGCAACCGTCTGGCCCTGCTGGGCCTGGTCCTCCTCGGGATATTCGCTGTGATGGCCGTTTCCCATCCCATTCTGCTCAGGACGGTGTGGCCCTCGGGAGTGTACGATCCAGTGACCGGATATGACTTCAAGACCATGCACCCTGCGCTGCCCTCTAGCCGGCATCTCCTGGGTACAGACAGCCTGGGCCGCGACGTGTTGAGCCGGCTGCTGGCTGCCACCACCCCGACATTCGTGCTGGGCCTCACCGCTGCGTTGATCACTGCCATCGTCGGGGCTGCCATGGGGGCAGCGTCGGCATACTACGGCGGTATGGTTGATGCTGTCCTCACACACATCTCGGATGCGTTTCTGCTGCTGCCGGCGCCGATCTTCATGGTGATCGTCGGCGTGGCTTTCAAGGAGTTTGGGCCTGTGAAACTGGGCGCGATTTACGGCCTGATCGCGGGATTGGGCGGAACGGCCGTCGTTCTCAGGTCCTATGCCCTGACGGTGATGGCCAAACCGTACGTGGAAGCGGCCCGGATCGCCGGCGGTGGCAGCGGGCACATTATCGTGAGGCATCTCCTGCCGCCCATGATCCCGCTGACCTCGATGATGATGCTGCTGTCAGTAACCGGCGCCGTGGTCGCGGATGCGTTCGTGTCCTTTTTCGGTTTGACGCGGCTGTATCTGAACTGGGGAACGATCATCTATACCAGCCAGGCCTACATGGGCACCCTTGGCGGCGGCATCGAATGGCATGTGTTGTTGCCGCCATCCATCGCGCTATCCCTCTTTTCAGCCGCGTTCTATCTCATCGCCAGGGGGTTGCACGAGGTGGCTGATCCCAGGCTCAGGGTATGAAAGCAATGCGGACCGCCCGCCCTCGCAAGCTCGCGGTCGCTCTGGTTCTTGCTGTGGTGGCGTCGAGTTGTCGGCTGAGCACAATCCCCACGTCCCAGACGCCCACGCCACCCCCAGTCCTGCCCCGCCCCACGATCACGCCCCAGAACGTCGTTGTGGTCACTTCGACGTCCGCTCCCACGCCCACCATCCAGCGCCAGCCGGCCACGCCCACCGCCACGCCCGTCCCAAAGAGCCTGACCGTCTGCATCACCCAGGAGCCAGACTCGCTGTACCTGTATGGTACGACCATGCTGGCCGCACAGCACGTACTCCAGGCCATCTACGACGGTCCCATCGACAGTCGCTCGTACACCTATCGGCCGGTCATCCTTGAGAAACTGCCCGGCATCGAGGACGGCGACGCTGTCGTGGGAGATGTGACAGTGCAGCCTGGCGAGCTGTACGTGAACGAGGCCGGCATCCTCGTGCAGGCGGACGAGCCGGTGGAGACCCAGCGCCTGGCCGTCACTTTCAAGCTGAAGAAAGGCATCACCTGGGAAGACGGCGAGCCTGTGACCGCTCACGACTCGGTCTACAGCTTCAAGCTGGCGGCCCACCCGGACACGCCTGCATCCAGGTACGTGATCTCTCGCACGGCGAGCTACGAAGCCCTGGATGACCTGACCATTCGGTGGACCGGCGTCCCCGGATTCATGGATGCCACCTACTACCTCAACTTCTGGACCCCTCTGCCTCAGCACATCATGGGCGGTCTCAGCCCGTCCGAAATCCTGGGGTCGGACTTCGCTCGCGACCCGCTGAGCTACGGCGCCTTCACCCTGGAAGAGTGGGTGGCGGGCGATCACATCACCCTGAAGAAGAACCCTCACTACTTCCGCGCCAATGAGGGCCTCCCGAAAGTTGACACCGTGATCTTCCGCTTCCTCCCGACGCCCGACGACCTGCTGGCCGGCTTGCTGGCCGGCGTCTGTGACATCGGCGCCCAGGATGGCCTGGACCTGGACCAGTCGCCGGCCCTGCTACAGGCGGAGGATCAGGGCCTCCTCGACCTCTATTTCACTGCCGGCGGTGCGTCGGGCTCCTCTTGGGAACACATCGACTTCAACATCTGGCCCACCGATGAGCGGGCGCCCGTCGGCGCCTGTCTCGACGTCCGCAAAGCCATCGCCTACGGAACGGACCGGCAAGAGATGGTCGATGTGGCGGTGTATGGCCGCAGCATGGTGCAGCACTCCTTCATCCCCCAGGGGCACCCCATGTACGCAGACGATGTGCCGGCGTACGAGTTCGATCCGGGTCGGGCGAGGCGGATGTTGGAGGAGGCCGGCTGGCGGGACGCCGACGGCGACGGGGTTCGCGAAGCCCACGGTGTTCGCTGCCAGCGCGTCGATTTCGAGACGCGGCAAGCGGAGACAGTGAATATCCCCGACGGAACTCCCCTCCAGATGACGCTGAACACGACTGTGGACAACGAGATGCGCCAGCAAGTCGCCGAGTTGTTCCGGCAGGACATGTGGGCGATTGGTGTCAGCATTGCGGTGGAGTACCTGCCGGACCATGAGTACTTCGCCGGCGGCCCCGATGGACCGCTGTCTGGCCGGCAGTTCGATCTGGGTGAGTTTGCGTGGCTGGCCGGCGTGGAACCACGGGGCGATCTCTACGAATGCGACCAGGTTCCGACGCTAGACAACAACTGGGTTGGCAACAACCACACCGGATGGTGTAACCCCGACTACGATCAGGCGACGGACAGGGCGCTCCACACCCTGATCAGGCAGGAGCAGAAACAGTTCTGGGCCGAGGCTCAGCGCATCTTTGCCGAGAATCTGCCGGCGCTACCCCTGTTCCCCCTCATCACAGTGACGGCGACCCGACCAGGGGTCGCCGGCTTCGCCGTCGATCCCTCCCAGGCCAGCGAGATGAGCTACATCGAGCAAATCGATGTGATGCGCTAGCGCCGGGCGCATTCAGAAGTTGAGGGAGCGAGCGTCGGTTGAGCGCCGTCCTGAGCCT
>JBHHTZ010000059.1:0-11729 GCA_046753605.1 Anaerolineae bacterium | reverse complement strand
TGCTCCATGGAGCCCCGTATGGGCATGTTGGCTTCTCTACTTATTCCCTTATTTCCTTATCCCCTCATCCCCTTATTCCCTTTTCCCTTTTCCCCTTTTCCCCTCTCAGGCTCAATCGTATTCCCGGATAAACTCCTCCGCCTTCTTGACCAGCCCTCGGTGGCCGATGAACAGCGGTGTTCGCTGGTGCAGCGAAGTCGGCTGGATGTCCAGGATGTTCTGCGTGCCGTCCGAGGCGTAACCGCCGGCCTGCTCGGCGATGAAGGCCAGGGGAGCGGCCTCGTACAGCAAGCGCAACTTGCCGTGGGGCTTGCTGGGGTCTTTGCTATCGGCCGGGTAGTAGAAGATGCCGCCGGCCAGCAGATTGCGGTGAAAGTCCGCGACCAACGAGCCGATGTAGCGCAGCGACAGCCCCTTGCGCTCCCCATCGCCTCCCTGGAGGTAGCGGGTGAACCGCTGCACACCATCGCTCCAGTACCGCTGGTATCCCTGATTCACGCTGTAGTACTTGGGCTTTTCTGGAATGCGGATATTGTGGTGTGACAGCAGAAACTCGCCCACGCTCGGATCCAGGGTGAAGCCGTGGACGCCCATGCCCGTCGTGTAAACCATCATGGTGCTGGCGCCATAAATGAGATAGCCCGCTGCCACCAAATCGCGCCCCTTCTGCAAGCAATCTTCTAACGTGCCGGGGCCGCTGGCAGTTTTGCGGCGATAGATGCCAAAGATCGTCCCGATGCTGACGTTGTAGTCGATGTTCGATGAGCCATCGAGGGGATCGAACAGCAACACGTACTTGCCGGTCGGGTATCTGTCGGGGATGGGGATGATGTCGGGTTGCTCCTCGGAAGCCATGACGGCCAGCCGGCCTGTGTGGTCGTTCAGATGGAAGATCGCCCGGTCGGCCAGTCGGTCCAGCTTCATGACCTCTTCACCCTGGATGTTCGTGTCGCCGGTGCGTCCCAAGACCTCGGCGAGGCCGGCGCGGGTTGTATTGCTGGCGATGATCTTGCCGGCCAGCGCCAGGTCGTAGAGGAGACTGGTCAGCGTCCCCTTGGCTTCGGGATAGCTGCGCTGCTCTTCCAGGATGTGGCGTTCGATGGTCGTGATCTGGCCGGAAAACGCTGACTGCTTAGGCATGGACTCTGCTCCTTTGCAAAATGCTGAATGTTAGGGTACCGTTACGACATCTGTCGAGCTTGACGCCCTTGGGAGGCTTAACTGACAGCATTCATTATACCACCGGTTGCGATTGCCGGCAACGTCTCTTGGCTAGATTGGACGAACGTGTTACAATTCGCTTATGCAGTTTCGTCGTCGAACGGGTACTATCATTGTAGTACTCATACTCCTTACCTACGCCGGCGCACTTCGGATGCTCAATCCGCGAGCCTTGACAGACACTCGTCGCGTCGAGGCGCAGGGCTATCCCGAACCATCGGCAACCCACGCCGCCTACCCGCCGCCGGCGCTGCCAACTGCACCGTCACACCCAACGAGCACCCCCAAGCCCGCAATCCCGTCCCCCACCGTCCGTGAGGCGCCTTCTGTCGTGCTGACACAGCCTGCACCGACCCGGCGGCCTACTTTCAGCCCGATGGCCACCGCCACGGTCGGCTGGGCAACGACCACGGCCACTTCGACATCCGACGTGGTCATCGTGCTGCCGCCAACTGTGACACGGCGCGCGCCGCCCACGGCCTCAGTTCCTGCGGTGCAGCAAGCTCGGCCGGCGCCGCCCCAGGCAGTCACCTCGACCATCGCTGTGACGGAGGAGCCAGTGCAGACCGCAACTGCGGAGTTTGAACTTCCTTCAGCCGCTCTGCTGCCCCCGGTGGCGGATCGGCAGAGCGGGCCGGGTGTGGCGTTCACCCTTGTGGCCGGCGTTGCCCTGGCGGCTATTGCCTGGTGGGTGTGGAGGAGATGGCTGGCGTCTGGTGCGGACGGCATGCCGGAGAACCCGAAGGAGCCGCGCTAACTTTTCAACATTGTTGCCTGAAATGTTTGACAAGTTGGGCCGGGCAGGCTATAATTCCGGCTGGATTTTTCACACAGGGAAGGACTCACATGGCTATTCGGAAAGTCGTGACAATTGATGAAGGTAATCCTGTTTTGCGGCAGAAAGCCAGGCGCGTACGCGAGGTAACGCCGGCCATCCAGCAACTGATGGACGACATGGTTGAGACGATGCGCCAGGCGCCGGGCGTTGGGTTGGCCGGTCCACAGGTGGCCGTGCTGCTGCGGGTGATCGTCGTCGAGGTTCCCAAGGATTTCGAGGACCCGGAGGCCGGAACCTGGCTGTACGCCCTGGCCAATCCTGAAATCGCCCGGATGTCAGACGAGACCGAAGAGGGGGAAGAGGGTTGTCTGTCCATCCCCGGTTACTACGGCTATGTGAAGCGGGCCGCCGCCGTCACGGTGAAGGGGCTGGATCGCAGAGGCAAACGGGTCCGCCTCAAGGCGGAGGGATTCCTGGCGCGGGTTCTCCAACACGAAATCGATCACCTGGAGGGGATCCTGTTCATTGACCACATCAGCGATCCCGACAAACTGTGGAAGATCGAACCGCACGAGGTGAGCGAGGAAGCTCGCCTCATTGCCGTAGCGTGAGCGTGCGTGCTCTTTGACATGGCCCACCTCACCAGTCCTCGTGAGTTGTTCCCGATACGCCTCGACGCTATCTGGCGTATCCCGCTTCTGATAATCACCGTCACGCCTGGCCGCGCTTATGTAGCGCTGGACGATGAGGCGATCACGTTTCGATTTGGCCGGCTTGAGGAGCGCATCGAGCTCACGGAGATTGAGGGCGTGGAGCCGATGCGCTGGAGGATCATCTACGGCATCGGTGCGCGTCTTGCCCCCGGCAGAACGCTCGGGCTGGTGGGTTCGTGGAAGAATGTCGTCGCCATCCGGTTGCGCAGTCCACGCACGATCAAGGTGCCGTTCAAGATGGAGTTCCGACGGATGGCCGCCTCGATGGAGGACCCCGAGGCTGTCATTGAGGCGCTGCAGACCCGTCTCGATGCGCTCGAGCGAGATTGGACGCAATGCTGAGTCCGACGATTGAAATCTTTCAATTATGGGAACGTAAACAGGACATGTTGAAGCACACCTCGGAATCCGCAAGCCCACCCACCGTGCTGTTCGCCGTCTCCGACGCAACCGGCGAAACTGCTCGTCATACACTGCAGGCTGCTCTGACGCAGTTTCCCGATGCCAGGGTCGAAATTAGAACGATTAGTGAAGTCCGGGCGCCGGCGCAGGTCGAGGCCGTAATCGCAGAAGCGGCGCAGATCGACGCCTTCATCGCGCACACGCTGGTTGATGATGGCATTCGCCGGCACATGGAGGAGTACGCGCGCCGGCATGGTGTTGTCACCATCGATTTGATAGGCCCACTACTCGTGCACCTGGAGGAGATCCTGGACCAGCCGCCGGTGGGCCGGCCCGGGACCCTGGATAGCGAATCCATCAAGCGGGCGGAGGCCATGAGCTTCACGGTCAAACACGACGATGGGCAGCGCCCGCAAGATTTCCCTCTTGCCGAGATCGTGCTGGTGGGCGCATCACGCACATCCAAGACCCCGATTAGCGTCTATCTTTCATATCACGGCTGGCGTGTCGCCAACCTCCCCATCACCCCGCAAACAACGCCCCCGAAAGAGATCTTCGAAATCGACCCCAGAAGGATGATCGGCCTGACCATAGAGCCGGCCAGGCTCCAGATGCTGCGCCGGGTCCGTGTGCGTCACCTCGGCGTGAAGCTGCCCGACTACACCGACCTGTCCAGTATTCGACTGGAGCTGATGCACGTATTGGAGCTGTGCCACGAGAACGGCTGGCGGGTTGTCAACGTCACCGACCGATCGGTTGAAGAAGCGGCGGTGGAGATCATCAACCTGGTGGAACAGCGATCCCGCTTCGCGTCGTACGGCTGAGGTCAATCAACCGAAGCGTCCGGTGATGTAGTCCTCGGTTCGGCGGTCGCGAGGGTTGGTGAAGACTTCTTCGCCGGGCCCGTGCTCCACCAATTCACCCGACAGCAGAAAGGCGGCCTTGTCACCGATTCGAGTCGCCTGCTGAATACTGTGCGGCACGATGATGACCACGTAGTCCTTCTTCAGCTCGTGGAGTGATTCTTCCACCTTGAGCGTGGAAATCGGATCGAGACCCGAAGCCGGCTCATCCAACAAGATGACCTCCGGCTCCAAAGCGAGCGTGCGCGCCAGGCAGAGCCGCTGCTGTTGACCACCACTCAACGCAAATGCCGAGCTATCCAGGCGATCCTTCACCTCATCCCACAAAGCGGCCTGGCGGAGCGTTCGCTCCACGATACCCTCAAGCTGCATGGTATCGTTAAGTCCACCCAGCCGCGGACCGTATGTGATGTTATCACGAACGGAACCCGGCAGCGGTGTTGGCAAAGCAAACACCATTCCGACCCGGCGCCGCAATTGCACCACATCGACACGCCGGCCATAGATGTCCTCGTTGTCCAGCAGCACCTGCCCCTCAACCTGCACCCCATCAATCAGGTCATTCAAGCGATTGAGCGTGCGGAGCAGCGTCGATTTGCCACTGTGCGCCGGCCCGAATATGGCCAGGATCTCGCCAGGGAAGATGTCGAGCGTGATGTCGTTGAGTGCACGGTGGCCATCGTAGTACACACTTAGATCGATAATTCTGACCTTCGGCTCGACGTTTGACGAACCGGCCGCCGGCGAAAGCTCGGCCACCCGAACATTTGCTAGCTTGGGTTGCACCTCATTGTCCCGCAATGTAGTTCTCAAGCTGCTGGATGAGCAACTCCTGTTCGGCGATCACGGCTTTGACCACGTCCCCGATGGAGATAATCCCAATTAACTGGTCACCCTCGAGCACGGGAAGATGTCGAATGCGCTTGTCCGTCATCAACGCCATGCAGTCCCCGAGAGTCTGATCGGGGCGAACAGTGACCACTTTCGGAGTCATGATTTCCCTGACAGGAGTATCGACGGCCGACTTACCCTTCAGAACGACCTTCCTGGCGTAGTCTCGTTCCGACATGATGCCGGCGATTCTATCCCCCTCCAGAACCAGCAGGGCGCCTACTCCCTTATCGGCCATGAGTTCAAGAGCCGCATAGACTTTGGCGTCCGGCCCAATGGACCAGACGTTGTACCCTTTCCCTTCTAAGAGTTGCCTTACGTTTTTCACAACCAAACCTCCTGACGAATGTTCACCACTGAATCCGATACCTCTCAAACAAATCCTGCAAAGCGCTACCACGGCCGGCGCGCCCGCACTCGTTGGCGGATCAGTGTCGCTACGAGCACCAGAGACAGCACGAAGCTCAGCAGTACGAGCGCCGTCCCGTACTGTATACCAACGGGCATACCTGGCACCTGCGTCGAGATCACAAACAGATGATAGGGCAAGGCCATGGTTGGATCCAATGGCGAATGTGGCAAGCTCGGCAGGAAGAAGGCCGCAACCGTAAACAGGATGGGCGCGGTCTCGCCGGCGGCGCGCCCGAGGCCCAAGATGACCCCCGTGAGAATCCCCGGCAAGGCATGCGGCAACACCTGGCGCCGAACCGTCTGCCATCTTGTCGCCCCTAGTGACGTGCTAACCGTCCGAAAAGCCCTGGGGACCGACGCAATCGCTTCCTCGGCGGTGCTGATGATGATCGGCAAGGTCAAGATTGCCAGGGTCAGTGAGCCGGCCACGATGGACGTCCCAAACTGCAAGAACAGGACAAACAGGCCCAGACCGAACAGGCCGTATACCACCGAGGGGATGCCGGCCAGGTTGATGATCGCCAGTCGAATCAGGCGCGTGAGCCAGGTCTCGCGGGCGTATTCTGCCAGATAGATGGCTGCGCCGACACCGATGGGGATACAAACGATGGCCGTGCCCAGGGTCAGCAGGATCGTGCCGACAATGGCCGGAAGAATCCCGCCGGCCTTCATGCCGTCCTGCGGCATCGCTGTTAGAAACGTCCAATCGATCACCCCAATACCCTGCACCACAATGTACACGATGACGAGCAATATGGGCGCCACCACAACGATGGTGGCCAGGCCCAGAAATGTGAAAACGATGCGTTGTACTCTCTCCGAAGACATGCTACAGCACCCGCTTCTCTGCTCGTGCCCCCTGGCGCAACACGACCCACGAAGCCACGGCATTGATGGTGAATGTCATAACGAACAGAATCATGCCGACCGCAAACAGCAGATGAAAGTGGGTGCTGCCCTGCGCTACCTCGCCCATCTCGGCCGCAATTGTCGCAGTCATCGTACGGATCGGGCGAAAGAACATAGTCCACTCCCTGGGAATCCGGGCAGCGTTGCCAGTGACCATCATCACGGCCATGGTCTCGCCGATGGCACGTCCGATACCCAACATCACAGCCGTGACAATGCCCGAGCGAGCCGCCGGCACCGCCACTCGCCATATCGTCTGCCATTCAGTGGCGCCCAGCGCGCGCGCCGCATCGCGGTACTCCTTCGGCACGGCATCCAGCGCGTCTTCGGCAACACTTATGATGGTAGGCAGAGCCATGTACGCCAGAATCAGCGAACCCGTGAAGGCCGTGAGACCCGTGGGCGCGCCCGTGTACCGCCGGATGAGGGGTGAGACCACCAGTATGCCCAGAAAACCGAGCACCACCGAGGGGATACCGGCCAGCACCTCGATGGCCGGCTTCAACACATCCCGCACCTGCCTCGGCGCAATCTCGCCGATGTAGATCGCGCTGGCAACCCCCAGCGGAAGCGCGATGACCACGGCGCCGAGCGTGACAAGAAGCGAGCCCACAACCAACGGCGCAATGCCATAGAAGCCATAAGTCGGGTACCAACGCCGGCCCAACAGGTTAGCGGGCGCAATCTCGAAGAAGGCCGGCAGTCCCTGACGCACCAGGAACAGGAATATGAGCACAACGAAGATAACCGCCGAAATGCCGGCTGTGCGTATGAGACCCTCAATCAGCACCTCGTGCGGCCGTCGCGTCGGCACGCTCTTGGCGCGGCGCTCGTGAGGCACAGACGTCACCGCCATCCAGCTCTCCTCCAAACAATCAACACCATCGCAGGCCAGAACATTCACTTCTCTCCCTACATTCACTTCAGGGGGACGAAGCCCACCTGTTCCACCAGCGCCTGACCCTCCTCACTCAGTATCCAGTCCAGGTACGCCTTGATCAAGCCAGTCGGCTCTCCGTTCGTGTACACATACAGCGGGCGTGCAATCGGGTACAGACCTTGATTCACACTCTCAATGCTGGGTTGAACAAAAGGCTCGCCGGGCGCCGCTGCTACAGCGATGGCTTTCTGCCCCGCTGTAACGTAGCCGAGCCCATCGTAGCCGATGGCATTGGGGTTCTGCTCAATTTCGCGGCTGATGACCTCCGACGACAGCAACAAAAGCGTCTCAGGCGAAAAGAGTGCGTTCAGGTCGCCAGCCCCCACCTGGACCACGTTCTCCAGGAAGAAGACGTACGTGCCAGAATTGCTCTCCCGGCTCAGGGCTACGATGGGACGATCTTCGCCACCCACCTCTTTCCAGTTGGTGACTTTGCTGGTGAAGATATCTGCAACCTGCTGGAACGTCAGTCGGTCGATGGGGTTACTGGGGTTCACAACCACGGCTATAGCATCTCGAGCCACCACGTGCTCAATCGGGTTGATGCCACGCTCCCTGGCACGCTCGATCTCCTCTGGCTTCATTTCGCGTGAGGCGTTGGCCATGTCAACCGTCTCGTTGATCAGGGCCGCGATCCCTGTGCCAGAGCCCCCGCCATTGACCGAGATGCGTACTTCGGGGTGTTGCTCCATGTAGGTTTCGGCCCACAGTTGGGCCACCTGCAGCAGGGTATCGGACCCCTTGTTTTCGATGGTCTGAACGGCCTGGCCGGCTGTCGCTCCGCCCGCCGGCGCGCCGCACCCCAGCGCTGTCAGGGACAGCAGAAACACAGCCAAGAGCTTTGAGAACAGTGCATGTGTTGACATCGGTGTCATTATAGTATCTTGTACGCCATCTGGTCAACTTCGAGACCCCCGCCCGGCACAGCGTCTCTTGCGAACGAGGTAGGGGTATGCTATACTCAGGAGGATTCGGCTCGTGGAGCAAGCTTTCCAGACTGCTGGCAGGCTAGAAAGCCTGCCCCGCGCCCCACGGCATGGCATCAAACAGGTTGATGAAACCACACAAGTAGCGAGCAGCCTGACTGCATGAAACCCCGACAAACGCCACACGTCGCAATTCGCCGGCCGGCGCCCGGTATCCAATTGCCGGAAGGCGACCTCAAGATCGAAGTTGTCGATTTCAACTTCTACTACGGCGATTTCCAGGCGCTGAAGCACATCTCGCTTCCCATCTACGCCCGCCAGATCACGGCTCTGATTGGTCCCTCCGGGTGTGGCAAGTCTACGTTTCTGCGAAGTCTGAACCGCATGAACGACACCATCCAGGGCGCTCGCCCCGAGGGAAAGGTCCTTCTGGACGCCAAGAACATCTATGATCCAGATGTCAGCGTGGTTGAGTTGCGCAAACGAGTGGGCATGGTGTTTCAGCGTCCGAATCCCTTCCCGCAATCGATCTTCAATAACGTTGCTTTCGGCCCAAGGGTGCTCGGACTTCACAAGGATGTAGGACTGGATGATCTGGTGGAGAAATCGCTGCGCAGTGCCGCGCTGTGGGATGAGGTGAAAGACCAGTTGGATCGAAACGCTCTGACCCTTGACGGTGGACAGCAACAAAGGCTGTGCATTGCACGTTGTATCGCCACATCGCCGGAAGTGATCTTGATGGATGAGCCCTGTTCCGCGCTGGATCCAGTAGCCACGCTGCAGATCGAGGACCTGATGCAGGTGCTGGCCGAGGACTATACAATTGTGATCGTGACCCACAACATGCAGCAGGCCGCCCGCGTTAGCCATCGCACGGGATTCTTTTGGCTCGGTGAGCTGATCGAGATTGGACCGACCGAGCAAGTATTCACCCGGCCACAAAAGAAGCGAACTGAGGACTACATCACAGGGCGGTACGGGTAGAACAGAATTGGGGGTCGTTAGAAGTGGTAGCGCAGCAACACGCCAATGTCGCCGAGCTTCGCCAGCCGCGCCACGTTGGAATCGCCGGCCACGAACACGACGTCGCAGTCCTGTTCATAAACCTGGTCAATGATGTGCGCCACGACGTCGTCGATGTACTCCAGTTCACCCGAACAGTAGGGGCACTGATCATCCTCATTAAGAATGATGTGGCCGCAACTGACACATCGATATCCTGGCTCGGCAAAGCCGTCGTTGACCAGCAAGGTCATGATCTGCCCACGCTCCAGCGCGCGGATGGTCGCCCGCAAGCCGGCCATACCCAGCTTCTGCGCCGCAGACTCGCTTTCCAGCCGCTCTAGTAGCACCTGCTGGGCAGCCCGCTGTGACGCCTCCAGCGCCTGATTCGACTGCTGTTGGATCTTCTTCACGTTGGCCATCATCTCCATGGGGAAAGTGGCCACAACCCGGTCCCGCAAATAGGGATGCAGATACTCCTGAAACTGCGTGACCAGCTCGTCTGTGCCGCCGATGAGCAGCCGGCGAAAAACGCCATCCTGATACAACCGGAACAACTGGTCTGCGGTGATCTTCAGGTGCTGAATGACCCGCTCATCGTGATGTCGCTGGAGACGGGCCTGGGCCCACCCCCCCTGGTCGTGCCGGCCAGGTACGGCGCTGAAAACGTCCGTTTGCTCTGCAATCTCGTCAGCGTAGAGCAGAAAGATGCGCGACTTGCCCTTGCCAATCAACACCGTGCAAAGTGGCTTATACCGTTCCAACATCCGAAACAGCGGTTTGACGTACGGCGTATCGCCAACCTCTATGTGCTGGCCTATCCGATTCGGAAATGTGTACGTTTCCCACAGGCCGGCGCCCGAACTTACAAACACCGCAACGCCACGCCTGCCCTGCATCGCCTGTTCGCGCACAAAAGCCCGAATCCGCTCCTGATCATGGGTCACGGATTCGATCTGAGCGGTTGTCATCGCCTCCTTTGCACCTTCCACCTGATGGAACAGATTCTTCAGCCGGATCAGGGAGCGATCCTGCTCGGGACTCCGAGCATCAATGTTGAGATAGAGGCTAACGACTGGATACTTCTCGCTGCGGTAGCGGCCGAGTTCTTCTACCTCCTGGCGTGTCAGCATGTTGACCTCCTCAAAGTCTATGTTGTGTAATAGTCCGTCTCACGATCGCAACGGGCATCCCTATTATAGCGCAAAGCCGCACGTAAGTCGAAAGCCGGCCGGCTTGACCGGCAAGGCCGCATGCGGCATACTTCATCCCCATGAGACAATTGCTGCATCTCCTTTGCACGACGTTGTTCCTGCTGGTCGTGGCCGGCTGTACCAGCCCTCAGCCGACTACCATGCCGGCGCCGACGCAGCAAACTGCTGCCCCAACCGAGCCACCCTCGACGCCCACGGCGGTCCCGCCGCCCTCGGCGACACAGGCACTGCCGCCGGCAACCGTCCCCGGCCCGGCTACAGAGGAGCCTGCGCCCAGCCCAACGGCCACCACACCGCCGCCCAGCCCGACACCCGCCCTCTTCGACCCCGCCGCGCTGGACCTCCGTCTGGAGCTGGTGGCGGACGGTCTGAACGCCCCGGTCTACGTCACCCACGCCGGCGACGGCTCGAGCCGGCTGTTCGTGGTCGAAAAGCGCGGCGCCATCCGCACCCTCGCCGACGGGCAAGCCAATACAGCGCCCTTTCTCGACATTCGATCCATCGTCGGCTCCCGAGGCTCCGAGCAGGGCCTGCTCAGCGTGGCCTTCCATCCCGACTACACCACCAATGGCTTCTTCTTCGTCAACTACACCGACACCAACGGCAACACGGTGGTCGCACGCTACCGCGTTAGCGACGACCCCGGTCTGGCCGACCCTGACAGCGCTCGCATCATCCTCACCCTGGACCAGCCGGCTGCCAACCACAACGGCGGTCTGCTCCTCTTCGGTCCCGACGGCTATCTGTACATCGGCGCCGGCGACGGCGGGCGCGGCGGCGACCCGTGGGGCAACGCCCAGAATCCCCAGGTGCTGCTGGGCAAGATGCTGCGCCTGGACGTAGACAGCGGCGAGCCATACACTATCCCGCCTGACAACCCCTTCGTCGCTGACCCCGCCGTGCGAGACGAAATCTGGGCGCTGGGTCTGCGCAACCCCTGGCGTTACAGCTTCGACCGCACCACGGGCGATCTGTACATTGCCGATGTGGGTCAGAACAAGTGGGAGGAGATCGACTTCCAGCCGGCCCGCAGCCCCGGTGGGGCGAACTACGGCTGGAACATCATGGAAGGCACCCTCTGCTTCTCCCCAAGTACAAACTGCGACTCCACCGACCTCGTGTTGCCCATCACGGAGTACGGCCACGACGTGGGCTGCTCGGTGACGGGGGGCTACGTCTATCGGGGGTCCAACTTCCCGCAAATGGCCGGCGCGTACTTCTACGGCGATTTCTGCAGCGGGCGCATCTGGGCGCTGTACCGGGACGGGGCCGGCGAGTGGAGGACGACGAAATTGCTGGACTCCGGCCTGTCGATCAGCTCCTTCGGGGAGGACGAGGCCGGCGAGTTGTACGTGACTGACCTCGGCGATGGGCGGCTGTTTCGGTTGGTGGCCGGCAACTAGGCCGTTGGCCGATTGGCTTTCCCCCCTCCCCATGCTATAATATCCCACCCCATGAT
>JBHHTZ010000058.1:0-11748 GCA_046753605.1 Anaerolineae bacterium | reverse complement strand
CCATCTCCTCCACAGCCAGTATGGCATCAGCCCAGGTGAGGCCGGCGTCCAGGCTGACCTCGACCCAGTCTACGCCGCTGCCGTCTTCGGTCCAACCCCAGACGACGATTTGGGTGGTGCCGGGCTCCAGCCATGCCCCGTCGGCCGGGTAGGCGATGGTCGTTCTGGGAGCCAGGGTGTCCACGGTCACCTCCATCGGCGCCGATTCGCCTACGTTGCCGGCAGCGTCCGTCGCTCGAGCCTGAACGGTGTGGCTGATCCCGTCCTCACCCTTCGGCAGCGACCAGTCGAAGCGCCAGGTGTAGCCGCCGTCGGCCCGCAGCAGGCTGTCCACTGGCGTCCACGGCCCGTCGTCCACCCGCACCTCCATCTCATCCAGCGCGCCGCCCTGCGGGAAGGGATCATGGGCTGTGCCGGTGAGCTTGACCTCCTCGCCGCCGCCGCCTTCCGGCGGGGTGATGGCCGACACAGGAGACACGTCGTCGGCGGTGAAGGTGGCTGTGGTGATCGGGCCGACGTTGCCGGCCTCGTCCGTCGCCCGCGCGTGGAAGGTCAGCGTTCCTTGAGCGGGCACATTCACTTCCGCCGTCCAGACGACGTTGCCCTCAGCCGGCTGCCACGACACGCCATCGGTGCTGAACTCGACCAGGGACACCGGTGCGCCGCGTCCCGCGTGGGCCACGCCGATCACCTGCTGCCGGCCGGGCTGGATGGTGCCGCCAGTCCCCGGCTCGACGATCGTCGCCATCGGCGGCGTTCCATCCACCAGGTGGCTCAGGGAGCGGATGTTGTCCTGCGGCTCGGCATCAGGCAGCGTGGCCGTCAGGTGCGCCGTGGTCGTCACCGGCACCGTGGCGCCGGCATTGTCCAGCGTGCGCACCGTCACCGTGATGGTCACCTGGTCTCGTGGGGGCAGGGTGCCCAGCTCCACCGTCCAGGCAGCACTGCCAGGCGGGCAGTCGCCGCAGGTGCCCGGACCGCTGAAGGCCTCGAAGACGACGCCATCGCCCGTCAGGGTCAGCCGCGTCTCGTCGGCCGGCTGGTCAGCGGCGTTGCCGGCCACCAGGGTGTAGGTGATGGTGGCATTCACGGGCAGGTAGAGGCCGGAGGGCTGCGGACTGGTCAGGCGCAGCCAGGTCAGTCCGGCGTCCGGCTGCCCGGCGCTGGGCGGTGGACAGCCTGGCTGCTGGTGCGCCCCCGCGGCCGTCACACCCTCGCACTCCCACCTGTCCCAGGTGAAGGCGTCCGTCCACGGCCCGGCCAGGGGGTTCGTATCGGGCAGCACAGCCCAGACGGGGCCATCGGCCGGCCGACGCGCCAGGGCCAGCATCTGCACCGCTCCGGTCGCTCCCAGCGCCGCGCGGGGCAGGACGGCCTCTGTATCGCTGCCGCTGCCGTGTGCGGCCGCGATGCCCGGATCGGCGACCTCATCCCAGGCGCTGCCGTTCCAGCGGTACAGGCCGAAGGTGCCGTCCGCACGGAAGACGAAGTAGGCATCAGCCTCGAAGGGCAGTGTCCAGTCCACGATACCCATACGTTCGAATTCCAGGTCCCAGAGGGTGAGATATTGGGTATTGGATATTCGGTATTGTGGCCAATAGCCAATATCTAATATCCAATCCCTTGTCCCACCCAGTCCCGTGTCGAAGTACCAGATGAGGTCGCCGTCCACACCGGGGTTCGCCCCCCGCCAACCCAGGAACACCTGGTCCAGGTCCCAGGATAGGAACAGTTGCTGGGCCACTCCGGAACGGTCGTCTTGGCCCAGCCGTTCGTACTCGGGCAGCCACTCGGCGTGCTCCAGGTCAATCCGGCCATCAACGATGATGGTGTACTGAGGCTGGGGCGGGGAGCCCAGATGCCAGGCATGCCACGGACCATAATGGCGCACCACACGGTTGCCAGCGTCGTCTACCGCAAGCAGGTGGAAGTAGTAGTCACCGAACTCGCTCAGCGTGTCCTGGAACGACGTGCCCGTCACCTCCTGGGCCGGCAGCGTGTCGGTGATCTGGTCCAGCGCAGCGAAGAGATGCGCCATGCCACTGCCCGCGCCGGGCGCCGACCACGTCACCTGCAATGCGGTACCGGTCTGCATGTGCTGGCCCTCCGGCAGGTTGAAGCGCACCCCGACGGGCCCGACGGGCAGCACATTATCCACGGTCACGGCGATGATCTGGCGCGCCGTCAGGCCGGCCCGGTCCGTGGCCTCGACCACCAGGTGGCGGGTGGTGCCGTCGAGACCGGGCGGGACGTCCCAGGTGATCTGCCAGGAGCTACCGTCCAGGGAGGCTTCGCGCCACGAGGCGGTATTGTCGGGGCTGAAGCGCACGCGGGCCAGGCCGGAGGTGGTATCGTTGGCCGTACCGGTGATGGTGATGCGGCCGGTGGTGGTGATCACCGCGCCTTCGGCCGGGCCTGTCACTTCGGCTGGGCTCAGTGCAGGCCTGAGCGAAGTCGAAGGGCTGGTGAAGCCAATCGTTGGCGGCGTGGTGTCCACGATGATGCGTACCGGATCGGACACGAACTCGGCACCGGCAGTGTCCTTCACGCTGGCGGTGACGCCATGAGCACCATCATCCCACCCGCCGAAAACGGGGAATTCGCGGGCATACGCCCAGTGGAAACGGTGAGGGCTGCCAGCGGGAGCGATACAAGAGCCCGTGGTCGCAGTGCGCACGCATATCTGGGCGATGCCTTGCGACGCGACGGCTGTGCCTTCGATGGGGGGAAGATCATCTGTGGAGATGTCGCCGTCGGTGTAATTCTCGATGATGTTCTCCAGGTCTGGCACGGACACGCTGATGATCCGCTCCTCGCCATGGCCCACGTTGCCCAGCCGATCCACCACCCGAGGACGGACAGTGAACACCGGTTCCGGTGCATAGCGCCAGAAGTCAGGGTGATCATCGCCTCGGGTGGTGTACAGGAGGCCATCCAGCCAGGCCAGCGCACCTCCCTCCCCAACGCTATCCGGCGCCGCTACCAGCGTCTCCCATGCGTCGGTCTGCAAATCGTAGCGATAGGCGTCCGTCGTCCTGGCCCCGCGCAGAGCGTAGAGGTACCGGCCTCCATCCCAAGCCAACGCACCACCGAACCAGATATTGCCGGGCGCACTGGCCAGAGCAGTCCAGGCATTTGCCGCCGGATCGTAGCGATAGAAGACAGCGGAATCCCAGCCTCGGAAAGCGTAAACGGCGCCGCCAGCCCAGGCCAGCGCTCCGCCCCAATCCACAGCCTCTGGGATGTCCGCCATGCGATCCCAGGTATCTGTGGCAATGTTGTAACGGTAGAACTCCTTTTCCCGGCCCCCTCTCAGGAGATATAGATGCCCTGCACCATCGGCAGTCATGGCCGACCCTGGGCCCAGCCGCTCCGGGGTGTGGGCCAACTCGCTCCAGGCGTCCGTCGCGGGGTCGTAGCGATAGAAGAGAGGCACGGAGCCGACCGTGGCGTAGAGGTAGCCATCCCCGCCGGCAACCAGGCTGCTATTGCCTCGCCAGGAGGGCATGGAGGCTTTTTGCGCCCAGGTGTCCAACTGCGGGTCGTAGACGAAGAGGGCATCTTCACCACCGGCCGTAGCCCAGATGCGGCCATCACATTCGCTTTGCTCAGTGCAGGCCCAGACAGCGATGCGGCTGCCATCCGTCATGTCATCCGGCACCTCAGCCAGGCCCGCCCAACCACCAGGCATGACCTCTCGTGCCGCCATCCAGACGCCCGTACCGAGGTGATAGGTAGCCGGTACAGACTGCCCGTTCACATCGAACACAACACTCTCCACCCCCGCCACCGTATCGGTCACGTGTGCAGTGAGCAGTAGTGAGGGAGCGGTGATCTCCGTTGCCGTCGGCTGCCAGGTTACCTCCGGCGCCGTGCGATCCACGGTCAGCAACCCGTCCCAGCGCCAGAAGTCGCGAGTGAAATGGCGCGTCTGGCCGTCCCAGCGCGGGCCACGCAGGGCGAAGAACCCTCCCTGACCCCAGGCCAGAGAACCAGCTTCCCAGATGGTTTCGAGGGCATCGGGCAGCATCTCCCAACGACCCGCTGGGATATGGAAGCGGTAGAAGCCCTTGGTCGCATGGCCAACGAAGGCGTAGAGATAGTCGCTGCCATCACATTCCCCTTCGCTACGCTCAGGGTCAGTGCAAGCCCAGGCCAGGGCGCCACCCCAGCCAACAATGCCGGGAACGTCAGCCAGTACTTCCCAGGCATTGAGCACCGGGTTGTAGCGCCAGAAGTCAGAGGTGTACGCGCCGCGCAGGGCATAGATGTACGCACCGCCGCCTGTCTGACGAACCACTGCCAGCGCGGTGCCTTCCGGACCGGCTGGGGCCGGCGCGTCAGCCAGTCGCTCCCAACCTCTGGCCGGGGTATAGCGGTGGAAGACCTTGCTCTGCTGTGAGCTCAGGACGTAAAGCGTTCCCAACCCATCGCCGGCCAGCGCCGTGGCCGTCCCCATGGTGTCCGGAGAAGCAGCGAGAGATTGCCACGTGTCGGTGGCGATGTCGTAGCGCCATAACTGACCATCGGCCAACAGGTAGAGGCCACCATCGCCGGCCGGGGCCAGACCCTCGCCCAGCCCGACATCGGTCGGTGTATCGGCGAGAGCCTGCCAGCCTCCGGCCGATGAGCCTTGCCAGGCGGCTGCCACCGGGAAGCTGAAGAAGCCACGTCTGCCTTCCCCGATAGTGACATAGACCTGGTCACCCACCACGATCATTCGCCCACCGTCGCCCACGGCCTGGGGCACGTCGGGGAGGATGCGCCAACGGTTCACGGCCCACGCTACTGGGTCCGACTCCACGTTGCCCACGGCGTCGCTCGCCCGGGCGTACAGGCGGAAGGTGCCGTCTTCCAGAGGATTGGTGCTCCAACCCATGGGAATGCGCCAGAACTCGCGCTTGGACAGGTCCCATTTCCAGCGGTCGGCGTAGAGGAAGCCGTTCAACCAGGCCAGCCAGCCATCGTCTACACCCCAGCCTGAGGGCAGCGAGAGTTCCTCCCAAGAGTCAGTTCCCAGGTCGTAGCGGGAGAGCTTTGTGGCGTTGGGGCTCCCCCACAGCAGGTAAACGTGGTGCTTGCTATCCCAGACCAGCGACCTATGATCCCGGTTGTAAGGCCCGCGGGAGACAAAGGCCCAACTGTTAGTGGCCGGCTCGTAGCGGTAAAAGAGGGAATATTGACGTGAAGGATCGCTAGCGTACCTCCCCGGGAAGGCGTAGACAGCGCCGGCAGCGAAGACGGCCGCGGCACCGGACGAATCGACGTTTTCGGGCACATCCGCCAGCCGCTCCCATTTGTCAGAAGCAATCGTGTAGCGATAGAAGTAGCGAGCGAACTCGTCTGGAACAGCCGACGATCTCTCACCAACCATCAGGTACAAATGGCCGTCGCCATCCGAGACCAAACTGCGGCCGCCACGGATAGTTTGTGGCACATCGGCGAGCTTGGTCCAGCTATCCCCGGCGGGGTCATAGCGGTAGAAGTTGTCGGTGTTGCCCCCTAGCCTGCCCAGGACGGCGTACAGGTATCCATCGCCGCCTGGCGCCAGTGACACGCCCCACTGATCCGACTTCGGCAATGACCTCTTCTGCGTCCAAACGCCCCTTCGCAGGTCGTAAGCGAAGAAGTCAGCGGATTCACGGCCGACCGCGTACCAGATGCGGCCAGCCCAGGCGACGACGGCCGAGCCGCTGTTCCCTGCTTGTGGCACATCGGTCAGGCGTTGCCATTGGCCCGGCGCGGCCGTCTGCCACCCAGTCGGCAGCGTAGCTGTCAGCGGTGCGGTGGGATCGCTCGACTCACCCAGGCCGATCTCCACGCCGCTCACCCCGGCAGGGGCCAGTCCGCAGGAGCTGCCGGTCTTGCCGAAGAACAGGCTTACGCGACCGTCGTCGGTGAGGAGAGCGGCGTCGGCTGAGCCGTTGCAGTTGAGATCGCCGCCGGTCGCGGCCGTCAGATGGCTGATGGTGGCGTCGAAACCGGCCAGGTTGAAGTGAGTCGGCCAGGCGCTGGTATCCTGCCGCCCGTGTATCACCCAGGCGGTGGTACCATCGCCCAGGAGGAAGTCGTCGTAGCCGTCACCGTTCACGTCACCCAGGCCAGCCGCTACGGTGGCCGCGCCGCCCGCCCCTTCATCTACGAACAGCTTGAGGGTGGCCGCCTGCATGTAATCGTAGGTCTGACCGCCCCAGTCCCGGCCCAGGAACAGGCCGGCGACGATCCACTGTCTGTCGAGATAAGGCGCTTTCTGCCGCCAATCACCCAGCAGCCAGTCGGGGCGTCCGTCTGCGTTCACATCGCCGAGGTAGCCGACGGCGCGGGGCGTGCCGGAATCGGCAATGATCACCGCGCTGGGGGCGCGGGGCAGCGGCGTGGCGGCGCTGACCGGCTGCCACAGCCAGGCCTGGGAAGCCGTGGTACTGCCCGCCATCACGCCAACCCCGGGAGCGCCGGCCAGGGAATTGATCGCGCCTGGCAACGTCCCCAACGGCGTGCCCCGCCTCGGTCTGCTCGACCCACCCTGCACCAGGTAGACGGTATCTCCGGCGGCCACGGCGGCGTCGCTCGCACCATCCCCGTCCAGGTCGCCGGCGCCAGCAACCAGCGTGGATTCACCGGCCAGCAGACGGGCGTCGGCATCCAGCGGCTCCCCATGGATCCAGGCCGCATCGCGGCCGGGGACGACGTAGGCGCCGTCAGCCGAACCGATCAGCAGTTCATCTATGCCGTCGCCGTTCAGGTCGCCGCCGTTGGCCAGCGATTGGCCGGCGCGGGCGCCCGTTGCCGGGCCCACCAGCCAGGCGTCAGCCTCATTCAGGTTGTGGCGCGGCAGCCAGGGCCCCGCTTTGCCGAAGATCAGGTACACGATGCCGGCCATGTCTACCGCAGCGGGGGCGCCGATGGCCAGATCGGCCATGCCGTCGCCGTTGAAATCGCCGCTGACCAGCGCGCCACCGGACAGATCATCGGCTGCCAGAGCACGGAATCGCACCCGGCCGCTGCGAGCATCCACGCTGCCCCGCAAGGGCTGATGAACCGGCAGAGGCCGGTAGCGTCCCAGCTCGTTGGGTACGACCCGGATCGAGTCAGACGTGGTGGAGGTGATCGCCGACGGTGCGTAGAGGTCCTGGATTGCCGGCGGTGTGTTGTCCACGCTGAACTCCACCGCCGTGGCCTCAGGTTGGACGTTGCCCACCCCGTCCACCGCTGAAGCGGTCACCCGGTGATGGCCTTCCGGCCGGCTGGGCGGCAGCTCTACCAGGGCCTGCCAGTCGGAAGTGGGCTGGCCTGGCGAGGTCAGGGTCACCGTAGCGGATGGGCGGTCGTCGGCGCGCGCGTCCACATTGCTCACGCCGGCCACGGTGGGCGCGCCGGAGAGGTTGTCGCGGGTCTGGCCCGTGGCGGTGATGACCCACGAGCCCCCGGTGGGCGTCATCCGCACCAGCGCACCGTCGGGGATCGTCCCGGCCGGCTGCGTCAGGCCGAGGTCGGTCGTCGGCGGGGTGTTGTCCACCGTCACGTTGACGATGCTGGTGACGGGATCCTCCACCCAGCCCAGCTCGTCGGTGGCGCGGCTGCGCAGGGTGTAATTACCATCGTCGGGGAGCTCCCAGGTCCAGTTCCAGGCATCGGTGCCGGCGGCCTCGTTCCAGGTGCTTCCGCCGTCGTCGCTCACCTCCACTTTGCCGACGTCGCTGGTCGGATCGGTCGCCTTGCCGCCTGCGACGTAGGTCTCGCCGCGCAGGATGGCGCCGTCGGCGGGAAGCATGATGGTCGAGGTCGGCCGGTCCACGTCCACCACGAAGGAATTCATGTCGAGGACTTCATAGGTCTCCGTGACCGACTTGGTGTAGGTCAAGCTGCTGGTAAAGGTCAGCACCGTGGTCTGACTCAGGTTGGGGTCCACCTTCCCCGTGAGCGTAACGGTCAGGGCATCGGTGGTGCCCAGGGGATGCTCGGCGATGAAGATCCAGCGGGTTGACCCATCCGGTTCATCAACTTTTGTCCCTTTCCAGGCGTAATTGCCATCACCGGTGGTGCCCGCCAGACCGAACCACTGATCCTTGATGCTGGCCGGCAGCCGGGCGGTGATCCAGGGCTTCACCGGCTTGACAGTGAAGTTGATGGCCTGGACGGTGATGGTCACCGGCACGCCGGGCAGGTAGGGCCCGCCGGTGGGCTCGGAGTAGATCCAGGCGTTGAGGTCGGCGACGCCGGCGTTGGGGTTGGTCTTGAGGGCATACTCCTGGCCATCGGTCAGACCGTCCCCGTCGGCATCGGCCTTGCGCGGGTCAGGAAAGGCCCAGCGGTTGGCGAAGCGGCCGCGGAAGTCCATCATGTAGCCGGCTCGCTCGGCCCCGTCGGAGAGGCCGTCGTTATCTGTATCGGGATTGCCGGGGTGAGTGTTCAACCGCAGTTCTTCCAGGTCGCTCAGGCCATCGTTGTCGGTGTCGTACTTCACCGGGTCCACGCCCTTTCCCTCGCGCCGCATGCGGGCCTCGGCGCCATCGTCTATGCCGTCGCCGTCGCTGTCGGGGTTGTCCGGGGAGGTACCCAGCGCGGCTTCGGCGCTGTCCGCCACGCCGTCCCCATCCCGGTCGCGGTTGGTGATGGCGCTCCAGGACCACAGGCCGTCCAACGTCACCGGCAGCACGTCCAGGTACATCTTACTGGGGTCGGAGGTCGTGCTCCCGGAGTCCTTGTCAGCGCTCTCCCACCAGGCGCAGTGGCCGCCAGCGCAGACGTGGCCCTTCTTGTAGAGGATGGTGTAGTCCACCTTGACGGCCAGATCAGCGGGTGCGTCTATCACGGGATGGAGCGGTGTGAGGTAAGCCTCGGTCCTGTTCTTGACCGGGCGCCGGCCGCCGCCGGGCTCGCCCGTCGGTTCCCAGGTGGCCGCGTCTGTCGAGAGCTGGGTGGGGTCGGCACCGGGCAACCAGAAGCCCTTGAGCGTGCTGCGCCGCAGGTCGTCGTCCGTGCCGTCGTCCTCCGTCACCAGGGTGCCACGGAGCTCGGCGCGGATGATCATCTTGTTTCCAGGTACGCTGCCGGCCGCCAGGTTCTGCCAGGTGGTCTCCTTGACATCGAACTTGATGCTCTTTCCGTCAATGTTGGTGAGCACCTTGACCGTCAGGACGAGCTCGCCGATGACCTCAGCGATCCACCCGCTGACGCTGAAGCCGAAGAAGCTGCCGATGAAGTCAGCGATGGCCAGGATGGCGATGATCACGAAGCCGATGAGGAAGAAGCAGAGGATGAAGAGGATCACGGCCAGGATGGTGGCGCCGATGGCCAGGCTGAGGGCCATGTAGTAAGTCGGGCCGTGGAGATCGGCCGCCGCGCTGAAGAAGGCGTACCAGATGAGCACCACCTCCAGCACCAACGCCACGACGGCCAGGACGACGGTCAGCTTGGTGATCTTGGCCGCCCCCTTGACCATGTCCCAGACCCCTTTGGCCCCCTTGTACGCTTTGTACACGCCGTTGATGGCCAGTGCGGCACCGATCGCCTTGCCGACGATCTCGACTGTCTTGCTGACCCCCTTGAAGACCAGAGTCAGGATGATGAAGGTGATGGCCGCGGCGGCGATGGTCACCGACCAGCGAGGATGGTCCTTGATGAACTTCGACACCTTAGCATAGCCGCCCCTCCACGACTCCCAGGTCTCGCTCGGCTGCAGCACCTTCTCCACGACGCTCTTCACCTTCCCGGTCAAGGGCTTGAGGTCTCTATAAATGGCGTCATCTGACAAGACGTCGGAATAGGTGATCCGTTTGGCTCCGACCTTGACGGTGTGCATCACTCCCTGGCTCCAGGAAATCCAGAAGAGCTGGATCATCTTCATCAGCTCGACCGTGACCTCACTCCCGTAACGCGCCTGCAGGTCGGCCAGCATATCCTCCAGGTCCATCTGCACCCATTCGGAGCCGGTGTGGCGGTACTGGCTGAGCTTTAGGCCACGCTCCACGAGCATGGGCATTGAGGCCAGGCTGAAGCTGGCCGACGCGCTGGACGCCTTGGGACCAGAACTACCCACCAGATCGTCCAGGCTTAAGATGCTCAACTTTTCCTCAAAGACGACCAGCAGCGCCGGCGTCCAGGCGGTGTTGTAGCCGGCCAGGACCTGCTTGGTGGTGGTCATGGTGGTGGTGGCGATGGCTTCGTCTATATGGCTGTAGGTGTCGCGAGCCACGGTGACGGAGGTGGTCACGCCCCAGCGCTCGACTTCGCTGCCTGAGGTGAAGCGCCGCTGCAGTTCCCCCAGGTTGTCCCACTGGCCTAGGAGGTAAGTCTGAGACAGGCCCAGCAGGACCTTGGCCACATCGCCGTTGTCTTGCTGCTGTGGCGTGCCCACTACGGCCAGGTCGGTGCCGCCCTGACCGCTGACATTGAGGCCCGTCACTCGAAAACTGTCGCGGTAGGTCTGAACGACCGACTGATCTGTGTGAGGTTCCCAGTAGATGCACACAGTTCCCTCATGGGGAACTTCTGTTGTGCGCACGCACTCGATGCTGTCCAGCTTGGCCTGCACCATCCAGATCAGTGAAGCCTTAGTTTGGATGGTCCGTCTGCCCTGGAAGACAACCTTGGCGTGGAAAGCGGCAGGGCTGCCCTCGGCATCGTCAATGGTGGTGGGCACGTACAGCTTCCAGGGGTGCGTCCCTTTGGTGGTGCTGTCTTGGTTCTTGACGTAGCCGATGCTGTATTGCTGGGTATTCAGGGGGAGGTGCGAGGCCAGTACCTCCAGCATGGGGATTAGGGTCAAGTCGTCCTGGGAGTTGTCCAGGTCGGTGATCTGGCCCTTGTCGTCCCAGGGCCAATCCAGTGTCTTCATGGCGTAGCGGAGGTGCTTGGGATCAGACGGCTGGAGCTGGAACTCCAGGTAGACAGGGCCATCGTGTCCGCTGGCGTTCACGTCCAGCGTATAGTAGTCATTGTCAGACACCCGGGGCGAGTAGCTCCACGGCGATATGTCCAGGCTGTCTATGACCCCGTCGCCGTCGTTGTCGTCGTCCCAAACGTTGGGCAGGCCGTCACCGTCCGGGTCCCATGAAGGAGCCTCACCCACCGGCTCCGGCCACTCGGCGTAGTCACCCAGCCCGTCCTGGTTGCTGTCGCTCAGGAAAGGGTTGGTGTACCACTGCCGATCAGCGTAGGTGAAGCCTTCGATCTCCAGGGTGTCGGTGATCTGGTCACGGTCGGTGTCGGGATCGGTATCGTCGGTGCCCAACAATATCTCGTACTGATCGCACAGGCCGTCGGTGTCGGAATCCCTGTCGCCGGGGTAACAGCCGTCGTCGGGTGGTTCAACGAGCGCCTTCGCGCCAGGCGGCCCCGCCACCTCGTGGATGCCGGCAAGGCGCGAGTCACGCACGGGGAGCTTCTGGCCGATAGCGTAGCCTGGCAGGGCCGAATTGGGTTTGGCTGACTCCTGCAGTCCTTCGATGAAGGCCTGGAGCGCCGGGCTGGGCGGCCTGGCAGGCGTTGCAGGTGGCCGCGCATCCAGATCGTACGGCTGCTCCGGCCCCTGCTCTGGCGGGCCAGCCGCCTCGGCGTCATGTATCCGGAAGAAACGGTTCATCCGCCAGGCGCTGTAGAGAGGGCCACCGACTATTGAGGTGATGACCAACAGGACGACAGCAGCGTAGACGCGCTTACGCCGGCGGTAGCGGACCAAGCCATAGACGAGGAGAACAGCAGATAAGGTGACAAGGAGAGGGGGGGACAAGGAGAGGGGGTGAGGGG
>JBHHTZ010000057.1:0-12006 GCA_046753605.1 Anaerolineae bacterium | reverse complement strand
GTTCTGGCCGAAGCCAAACCACCAGGTGTTGGTCCGGTCGTCAGGGAAGACCTGAATGACCGGCCACTGATAGTCGGTGCCACCCGAACCGGGGTTCCACGGAAGTCGGTAGGAGCCGGTGAAGGCATGGAGATGCATCAACAAGGGCAGCGGAGCGCCGTTGGGATCATAGCCGGCGGGCACGCCCACGTAGAAGTTGTAGGCGTAGCCCTCGACGTTGGGATTCCAGCGGTGGTAGTCCATGAACTGCGTGTACACCCAGCCGGTGTTGGTATCGTTCGTCCACACCCGCACCGGCCGCGGCGTAGCCTCGGCCTCGGCGATGGGGCCGGCGGTGTTGGAGCCAAAGTCCTGGCGGTTTTCGTTGCCCTCGACGACGGAGGTGACAGCGTAGTAGTGATCAGTGAACAGTGAACAGTTATCAGTAATCAGTGAACAGTAATCAGTGAACAGTAGCAACTGATTACTGTTTACTGATAACTGTTCACTGTTCTGGACGGTGTACACGAACAGACCGACGCCTTCCGGCAACGGCTGCCCATCATCTTCGATGATGAAGCGCGACTGGCCGATGGGGGAGCAGCCGGCGCCGGCGGAGCAGCCTTCGACTTCGTGGGCGTAGTAGCCGGAGTCAGGACCGATTTCGGCCAGGAGGGTGGCATCGTCCAGGTTGTCAGCAGTGATGGGAGCGGTGTGGCGGTAGATGCGGTAGCGCTCTTCGGGGTTGCCGCAGTTGATCCCTGGACCGGGACAGGTCTCGTTCCAGGTGATGAAGGTCTGCCCGGAGCGGTATCGGGCCTGAACGCCGGTTGCCTGGGCCGGGCGGTTCGGGTTCGCTCCCTCGTAGGTGATCTCCAGATAGGGGCGCAGGCCGGCGTCAGCGTTCTCACGGGAGGGGGCCGTGTACAGACCGTCCTCGACGTGGGGCAGGAGGAGGCCCTGGTTCGTGGTGGGGTCCACCACCCAGTCCTGCACCGCCTGGGTCACATCCCATTCCACCCAGGCACTGCGCCACTGGGTCAGATTGCCCAGGTAGAAATGGTCCAGTTCCGGGCCGATGGCGGTGGTCAGGTCGCCGGCTCCTGAATTCGACCAGGGAACGCCGGCCCGGCGCTGGTTGAAGGTGGCCTGGCTCTCGGACCACAGCCCCAGGCCGTCGGGGTCCAGGATCTGGTGAACGGGTTCCCAGACATCCAGGGGAGGCACATGGGAGTACAGCGAGAGGCGTAGCCGGGCGGAGCGCACGACGGTTCCGGGCGGCAGGTTCGACACGTCGAAGTAGAGCAGCGCCCAGGCGTCATACCCACCGCCGCTGCGGATGGTCAATTGGTCGCCGCTGTTGCCGGCCCAGTCAGGGTATAATCCATTCAAGGTGAGGTCTTGGGGATCGCCGGCGTACTCGGCGGTGGTGTTTGCGCCCCAGCGTTCGGTAACGACCGAGGGGGTGGAAGCCGCATGGACAGGAAGCATGAGGTCGTGGCCCATCACCGCACCGCCAACAAGGATGAAGAACAACACGGCGCCGGCAAGGGTGAGCCGGAAGGATGGCATTCTGATCTCCTTCTATGTGCGACATCATCGATGACGTCGTTTGAGTGTGAACCCCCTCAGGATTGATTGTAGCACAAAAGAGGCCGGCGCGCACGCTAGTGAACGTGAAAGTTGGCTGAAAACGAGGTTGGCCGGCAGCGGAATGGCGCTTCTCGGCCGGCGTCCGCACGGACATGAAGTGACGCTGTTGGCGATTCGATGTCAAGTTCGGCATCGCGTGTCGCCCTCCCCGAATATGTCATTCCTCACTCCGCTGGCGCTCCCTTCGGAATGACATTCGGCGTGGCGGTTGCCCAATGAACGCTTAGAACTTCACCATGGCAACCGATTGACAGGCAACGTGAGCCGTGGTAAGCTATGCCAAGACGGACGTCCAACGACCACCAACGAAGGGGAACCAGACAATGAAAATCGACACCGGACTGGTAGTTGACAACTTGCGCGATGCGCCGCAAATGGCGCGAGTGGCCGAGGAAATCGGCTTTGACGCTTTGTGGAGCAGCGAGACGCAGCACGACCCGTTTCTGCCCCTGGCCCTGGCTGCTGAGCACACCGAACGGATCGAGCTGGGTACGGCCATCGCCGTAGCCTTTGCCCGCAACCCGATGAACGTGGCCTACATCGCCTGGGACCTGGCGAAGATGTCTCAGGGTCGGCTCATCCTGGGCCTGGGCACCCAGGTAAAGGCTCACGTCGAGCGCCGCTTCAGCATGGCGTGGGACTCGCCGGCCCCGCGACTGCGGGAGTTCATCCTGGCCCTGCGAGCCATCTGGGACACCTGGCAGAACGGCAGCCGGCTGAACTTCCGGGGCGAGTTCTACCAGCACAGGTTGATGAGCCCCTTCTTCAACCCAGGCCCCATCGACCACCCGGACATCCCCATCTACATCGCCGGCATCAACGAGCACCTGTGCCGGCTGGCCGGCGAGCTATGCGATGGGTTCCACGTCCACCCGCTAAACTCGGCAAAATACCTGAAGGATTTCATCCTGCCCAACATCCAGCGCGGCATGGACAGGGCCGGCCGAACCCGCGAGGATATCCAACTGGTCGCCCCGGTATTCGTCATCACGGGCACAGACCAGGCCGAAATGGATCAGGTACGAGAGGATGTCCGGGCACAAATCTCGTTCTACGCCTCGACGCCATCCTATCGCCCGATCTTCGCGTGCCACGAATGGGAAGACGTCGCCGAGCAATTGTCGCGACTGGCGGCGCGGGGCAGGTGGATGGAGATGCCGGCCCTCGTTACCGACGAAATGCTCAGCGTGTTCGCGGTCGAAGGGAAGTGGGATGAACTGCCGGCGAAGATCATGGCCAGGTACGACGGCCTGGTGGACCGGGTGATGTACTACTACCTGGGACAGCGACCGGAGATAGAGCCGGCGCGCTGGCGATCGGTGGTGGCAGCGTTCCACAGTTGAATTCGTGAAACACAGACTCGATAACGCGCGCCATAGGAAGGCGACGCGGCCGTGAAACGTGAAACGTGAGGAGTGAAAAGCGAAACTCGATCACTAACACGACGTTTCACGTTTCACGTTGTCACAGCCCAGAAGCACACCAATTCTCGCTCACCGACGCCCATTCCAACCCAACTCTCTTACCACCACCACCGCATTCTGGCCGCCGAAGCCGAAGGCGTTGACCATGGCCGCACGCACCGGCCGATGTTGGGCCACCAGAGGCACATAGTCCAGATCGCATGCTGGGTCCGGGTGTTCGAGATTGATCGTCGGCGGCATCACGTCGTCGCGCACGGCCAGGACGGCCGCCAGTGCCGAGATACCGCCGGCGGCCCCTAGCAGGTGCCCGACCATCGACTTTGTGGCGCTGATGGCCAACTGGCCGGCATGTTCGCCAAACACAGACTTGATGGCCCTGGTCTCAGTGACGTCGTTGAGCGCCGTGCTGGTGCCATGCGCAAACACGGCGTCGATTTCCTGAGGCCGCATCTCAGCAAATTGCAGGGCGCGCGACATGGCCCGCACAGCCCCATCCCCATCAGGAGAAGGGGCGGTGATGTGATAGGCATCGGCCGTGAGAGCGCCGCCGGCCAGTTCGGCGTACACACGCGCATCTCGGCGACTGGCGTGAGATTCAGTTTCCAGGATCACGACGGTAGCTCCCTCGCCCATCACGAAGCCATCGCGGTCTTTGTCGAAAGGCCGGCTGGCCTGTTGAGGCGCGTCATTGCGCCGGGAAAGCGCGCGGGCATTGGACAGGCTGGCGATGGCAGTCGGCGTGATGGGGGCCTCGGTGCTGCCGGCGATCACCACCTGGGCCTCGCCCCGGCGTAGCAGGTGAAATGCTTCTAGCAGCGCCTGGGTCCCGCTGGCACACGCCGACGTCGAGGTAATGGCCGGCCCGCGAGTTCCCAGATGGATAGACACCAGGCAGGCAACCGCGTTCGGCATGATCCTGGGTACCAGCATGGGGCTGATGCGTCGCGGCCCTTTTTCGGCGAAGGTCTGGCCGGCATACTCCAACTCGATTCCCCCGCCAAACCCCGTATTCATGACAACACCCACATCCTCGGCGTTCGCGCCATTTATCCGAAGGCCGGCATCGTCCAGCGCCTGATAGGCAGCCGCCAGCGCGAAGTGGGCCGTACGGTGTGAGCGGCGAGCCTCCCTGGCGTCAATGTACTCGGTCGGGTCGAAGCCTTTTACTTCGGCCGCGATCCGCACCGGGAACCCGTCGGTGTCGAACTGCGTGATAGACCCGACGCCAGAAACGCCGGCGGTGAGATGATCCCAGAAATCATCAACAGTATTCCCAATGGGCGTAACAGCGCCCAACCCGGTGACAACGATGTGTTCCATCTTCTGTCCCTTTCTGAAACCCTGCGGCCCTGACACCCAAGCCTTGAAAAAGCCGAGCAATCCGAATAAAACGAAAAAATTGCCTGAAGATAGTATATTCGATGAGGACGTCATGTCAAGTCGGCCGGCCGGCGAGCGTCGGTCGAGTGCGAAGCATATCGAGACCAGTGAGCAGGTTTTCGGACATAGTCCCATTCCTTACTGACACTTTTGCGCTATGCTCTGCCGCGTCCCACTTCTTGCTAGGGTCTGGTCGATATGCTATAATACACTTTGCTGATCGTCTGTCTGGCAGCGCCCGTTTTGACAATGCCAGAATACCAACGTTCTAAGTTGACCAGTAACCAGTGATCAGTCTGCCCGTGGGTTGCTGCTCGCCGAACACTGGACACTGATCACTGATCACTGATTACTGATCACTGATCTACCGGGAGGGTGTGAATGAAACAATATTCCGTCGACCAGATTCGCAATGTGGTGCTTCTTGGCCATAGCGGCTCAGGCAAGACTTCGCTGGCAGAAGCGATGCTGTTCAACACCGGCGTTACGAATCGCATGGGCCGGGTCGAGGATGGTACCACTGTGGCCGACTTTGATGAGGAGGAGCACCGGCGTGGCATTTCCATCAACACCGCTGTCGTGCCTGTCGAGTGGAGCGACCATAAAACCAATGTGCTGGATGCACCAGGTTTCATGGACTTTCTCGGCGATATCAAGGGCGCTCTGGCAGTTGCTGATGGGACTGTGATTGTGGTCGACGCAAGCGCAGGGGTCGAGGTGGGCACCGAATTGGTGTGGGGGTATGCCGACGAGGTCAGTTCGCCCCGTCTCGTCTTCATTAACAAGATCGATCGCGAAAATGTCCGCTTTGACCGCGTGCTGGAGGATTTGGCGGCCTCTTTCAGTGTCTCCTTCGTGCCGATCCAAGTCCCTATCGGTGAAGGAGGGAGCTTCGAGGGTGTCGTCGATCTGGTCTCAATGAAAGCTTTCACGGATGACGATGGGGCCGGCGGCGATGTGCCGGATGCGGCGGCGGACAGAGCGAGCACGTACCGCCGGCGCATGATGGAGGCTGCGGCTGAGAACGATGATGAGCTGCTCATGAAATACCTGGACGGGGAAGAGCTCACTGGTGACGAGATCAGGCGCGGGTTCCAGGCCGGCGTGGCGTCCGGCTCCGTAGTCCCCGTGCTCGTCGGTTCGGCGACGCATAATCGCGGCGTCCGCCAGTTAATGGATGCCATGATCGAATACCTTCCATCTCCCAGAGAGGCATCTCCTTACCGGGCTACGAACCCGGCAACTGGCGAGGACGAGATGATCCGGGCCGACTCGGCTGGCCCGCTGGCGGCCTTCGTCTTCAAGACAGTTGCCGATCCCTACGTGGGGAAGCTCACCTTCTACCGCGTGTTTTCGGGGGCGATGCAATCCGATACTCAGGTGTATAACCCACGGTCGGGTGACATGGAACGCCTGGGTCAGCTCTACGTGATGCGCGGCAAGGAGCAGATTTCTGTTGGCCGGATCCCGCCTGGCGACATTGGCGGGGTTGCCAAGCTGGACGAGACGGTGAGCGGTGACACGCTGTGTGATCGTGACCACCCGTTGGTGATCCCTCCGCCGGAGTATCCAACCCCACTATATGCTGTTGCCTTGACGCCCAAGAGCCAGGCCGACACGACCAAGCTGGGCCCGACGCTTGCCCGCCTTGCCAGCGAGGACCCGACCCTGCGCTGGCATCAGGAGCCTAGTACCAAGCAACTCATCCTTTCGGGCATGGGGGAGACGCATATTAACGTGGCGATCCGCCGGATGGAGGACAAGTTCGGTGTCAAGGTGAGCCGTGCTGTTCCCAAGGTCCCGTACCGGGAGACCGTCACGCAGATTGGGTCGGCGCAGTATCGACACAAGAAGCAGACAGGTGGCGCCGGCCAATTCGCCGAGGTACACATGCGGGTGGAGCCGCTGGAGCGTGGTGAGGGCTTCGAATACGAGAGTAAGGTCTTCGGCGGTGCGATTTCCCAGTCCTTCATCCCATCTATCCGGAAGGGTATCAAGCAGGTGCTGGAGCAGGGGGCCATTGCGGGCTATCCTGTGGTGGACATGAGAGCCGTGGTGTACGACGGCAAGCAACACCCGGTGGATTCGAAAGACATTGCTTTCCAGATTGCCGGCCGTGAATCGTTCAAGCTCGCCATGCTCGAGGCCGGCCCGGTCCTGCTGGAGCCGATCATGAACGTCCGCGTCATCGTTCCGGACGATATGATGGGCGACATTCTGGGAGACATGAGCACGCGACGGGGTCGGGTGCTGGGTACAAACCAGGAGGGCCGCAAGGCCGTGATCGAGGCTCAGGTGCCATTAGCCGAGATGCAGCGCTACGCCACGGACCTGCGCTCGATGACTCAAGGTCGAGGTATCTATTTCATAGAGCTGTCGCACTACGAGGCGGTGCCGCAGCACGTCGCCCAAGAAATCATCGAACAGGCGAAGCGAGAGCAAGAGGAAAGCTGATAACGGAGCCGGGAAACGTGTTGCGTGGTGCGCGTTGCGTGATGTAAACGGAACGCCGGCCGCGCAACACGTTTTTCGGATGGAGACCCCATGATTGACAAGCGTAACTTTCCGGGTCGGGGCAGAGTGGCGGTGCTGCGCACGCGGCCGGAGACGGTGCTGGAGGATTATGGCCGGCTGATGCAGTTGGCCGGCTATTCAGAAGCTCTGCCCTTGGATAAAGAGACTCTTCTGAAGATCAACATCTCGTGGGATACCTGGTATCCGGCCTGCTCAACAGCACCCTGGCAACTTGAGGGCGTGATCCGCGAGTTGCAGGAGGCCGGCTACTCCCTAACCGGCGTTCACAACGACACCGTGGTCGTGGATACCTCTAACGGTGAGGTCAACAACAAGCACAAATACGTCACCGACAAGTACAACGTGCCGTGTGCCTACACCTACAAGCCGGGCGTGGAGTGGGTGCGCTACGAACCAAAGGAGCCTTTCCTGGTCCTGGACCACGTTTACCCCGAGGGCGTTTACATCCCCAAATTGCTGTACGACACTAACGTCGTCCAATTGCCGACTGTCAAGACGCACGTCTTCACGGTGATCACAGGGGCGTGTAAGAACGCGTTTGGCGGGCTCCTACATCGCAACCGCCATCATACTCACGCTGTGATCCACGAGACTCTGGTGGACCTGCTTCAGATTCAGCAAGACATCCACACTGGCCTCTTCGCCGTCATGGATGGGACGTTTGCCGGCGACGGCCCGGGCCCCCGCGCCATGCGATGGCACGAAAAGGACGTTATCCTGGCTTCCGCCGATCAGGTGGCCATCGATGCGATCAGCGCCAAACTTCAGGGCTTCGATCCCATGTCGATCCGGTTCATCCGGCTGGCTCACGAAAAGGGCCTGGGGATCGGCGACCCGCGTGAGATTGAGATTGTGGGCGACGTCGAGGTGGCCGAAGAGTCGTGGGGTTTCGTCCAGCAGCAGACCTTTGCCAGCCGGGGCCAGCATGCCATCTACCACGGGCCGCTGAAGCCGTTCGAGAAGCTGCTGTTGCAGTCGCCGCTGGTCCCGTGGTCCTACTTCGCGTCCCACCTGTACCACAACGTGTACTGGTATCCGTTTGTGGGGCGCAGGCGTGTGGAAGCAGCGTTGAACACGAGGTGGGGCCAGTTGTTCAGGGAATACGGCGACGGACAGGTGGTCATGCCGGGCGTTCCCCCGCGCACGACGGCCATCGCGGCCGGCGGTCTGGCGTTGGCGCTGGGAGTTGCTATCCGGCTGGCGCGCAACAACCGGAAGCTCTGATACCTCACTCCTCGCAGATCGTGTGCACTTGAAACGTGTACACGTCCAACGGCCCCTCCTGGTACGCATCGGAGGGCAGGCCGGCTTTGTGGCACAGCGCTGCCATGAAGTCGTGCGGATCGGTGATCATCTCCCAGGTCTGTGGCAGTAGCAGTGCGCGATGCACGTCACGGATGATCATCACGCCATCCACGTGTGGCCTGAGCCGAGCGATCAAGTCCTTGCTGCTCTCGTATTCGAGCGGCGTCAGGGGGGTGAGGATCGAGATTTCGAGACTGGTGCGTGGTAGTTCGTCTTCAGCGATGCGCGCAAATCGTGGGTCGAAGAGCGCTGCCCGCATGGCATTGGACGCTACGTCTAGCACCAACGGCCGGTACGCCTGGGCTGACCCGATGCATCCGCGCAGAGCACCATCGACGTGCAACGTGACGAAGCTCGCTCCCTCCTCCAGCAGGTGATCTGGTATCTCAATCGGCGGGAGCCATGCCTCGTCAGCGTGTCCCGTCTGAACCGCTCTCTCCAACGCCGCACGAGCGACCTGGAGCAGCAGGTCTTCTTCAGCCGGCGTCAGATCGAAGATGGCCTCAGTCTGTGTCGTGTCCATTGGGGGCTGTGTAAGCGACGGCAGCATAGCCGACCACACCGGATTTGTCGCCGCCGGTGTCGCCGGAGTTTCGATAGTCCAGGAGCGTTGGCCGCCAGTCCAGGTCTTGAGCGATAGTCATTAAGGCGAGCGTGGGTAGGACACCACACGCCTCCCCTTGGGCGACGCGGTTATCGTCGCCGGCCACCACCGCGCCCAGGAACGCCCGGTCCATGCGCTGTGCTGCTTCATAGCCATGATAGTGACTCAGATCAGAACTGACCACCACAAGGCTCCAGGGGTCGTCTCTCACGATTTCAGCCAACTCGCGCCCCACTTTCGTCGCACCGACCGTGCCGAACAGCATGGGCACCAGCCGGCAATCGGGCAGCACAGTTTGCAGGAATGGCACCTCGACTTCCAGGCAGTGTTCGGGCAGGTGGGGCCGATTCTCTGCGTGAAACGGTGCGCCGCGCTCCACCAACGCTTTGGCCTTGTCCACCGCCACCGGCACTGACCCCAGCGGTGTTTCAAACTGATCGAACATGCCGACAGCGACGCCGTTGACGGGCACGTAGTGCGCCGGCCCCATCAGGTAGACGGTGTAACGTCCCTGGGGTTTGCCGGCCAGCGCCTTGAAGCTGTGGCCGGCAATGGGGCCGGAGTAGGGGTAGCCGGCGTGGGGTGCGATGACAGCGCGGACGTCGCCCAGTTGGCGAGCCGGCGCTGCCTCAAGATAGGCGCGGGCTATGTCCCGCAGGATCGTGGGATCGGCGGGGTAGAACCGACCGGCAACGGCCGGCCGGCGGGTTGTCAACTCATGCGCGAACATCGGAGCACCTCTCTCATAAACCGATGTTTCGGACTCCTCTGCAACTCAATCATATCAGATTGTGGCGGCGTTGGCAAGTCTGCGGCTGTCGGTGCGCATCGCGAGACCCGCCAGCTGGGCGAGTGTAGCTCTGCCCCTACTTGCGACGAAAAGCGTTCCGCACCAGGTCCTCGTGGAAGTAGTCGCCGGTCTCGCCGGTCACGGCGTACTGGTACACCGCTGCTGTGTAGATGCCGCTCAGCGTCGAACTGATCAGGCCGATGAAGACCAGCGCCAGAACCAGGACCAGGATCGCCAGTACGATGAGGGCTACCGACTTCGACATGGCAGCCAGCACGATGGCCGGCACCCCCAGCAGGAGCACCACGAATGTCAGCAGGCCAAACACCAAGCTGATGCTCAGGTTGCCGGCGATCTGCTCGCCCCACGTCCGCTTCAGCAGCTCGACGCTGCGCCTGATGGCGTCCACCGGGCCAACATCTTCCACTACCAACACCGGTACGACCAGAAACGTGGCGATGTTCCAGGCCAGTCCGAGCAGGGAGGCCGCGATCCGGCCCAGGGCCCCCCGGCGCTCCGAGAGCCAGCGCAGAATCAGGCCCACCGTGGCCGCGATCAGGGCGTAGCCCAGGATCGTGCTGAGGTGGCCGAAGGCGATGCGAAACCCGTCGCCGATGGTTGGGTCGCCGCCGCGCAGGCGGATCATGGCGGCGCCGACCAGGGCCGAGTTGGCGAAGAAGATGACCAGGTATTGCACCACATAGAACAGAAAGGCCACCACAGCGCCGAGAACCCTGGACTCGCCGGCCAGCAGTGTGTCGAAAAGGCCGGCCAGCAACATGGGGACGGCGAAGGTCGCCGTCACGATCAGCACGCCGATGGACGACACGATGGGGAACAGGATCAACTCCTTGTCGGCGCGCAGCACCGCCGCGCTGGCCTTCACCAGTTCCCAGCTATTGGTTATCCGATCGAACATTGAGTTTCCTCCTTGTGAAAGTCAGATCCGTGATCAGGTTGTAGGGGCGATCCTTGCGGTCGCCCTCCGCCAGCTCTGACGCGCATGGTTGTGTGCTGTCCATCTTTCCGGTCACTGGCTTCCACGAGCAAGATGGTACGGCAAGGCAGTAACCGTTTTGATAAGACCCAGAGGTTGCGCAGAACATCGAGGCGGAGCAGTGGAGATCTGCGGAAGCTGATGCCCGGGTGGAGGATCTGCCGGCTCTCAGGATGCATTCCATTCTCCTGACTGCATGTCGAATTCGGCGTCTTTTCAGAATGATTATATCACATTTCCGACCACGTTACCAGGTTTTACAGGCTCGTTACATTTCCCTCAAACGCAGTTTACACCCTCCTGCGATACTATTCCCATGATACGGGCCGGGCGGCGGGCCCGGCCAACCAGATCGTCGCAACAAGGAGGGTGAAAATGATTTGGTCAGGAGATTGGCGAACACGAGCATGGCGGATGGTCAGCCTGGTGATTATCGCGGCGCTGCTGATGACATTGGTACTGCCGGCCCGCGTGGCGCTGGCGGCAGACCTGGATGAACTACAGGCTTACGCGGCCGAAATGAAGCCCCTGATCGAGGGCGTCGCTGTGCTTGCCCAGGCAGACGCCGACATCATCCGGGAAGCGAAAGCCGGCCACCCGGATGCTCTGTGCGACGGCCGGCTGGCCGCAAACGGAATCGAGATGGCCGGCCTGCGGGTACAGATCGCCGGGGTGACGCCGCCGGCGGACGCCGCCCAGATCCACGACAGGTTGCTGAGCAGTCTGGACGACTATCTCGCCGGCATCGACAGGATTGCAGACTACTGCGCGACGGGGAAAAAGGTGCACGTGTGGCATGGCCTCTTGAAGATGGCAGCCGCGCGGCTGAAGTTTGGCGGCGCGATCATCGACTTCAACCTGCTGCTACTCCAGAGCGGGCTGGAGGAGTTCCAGGCCCGGTTCCCCGGTTCCGACTTCGAGGCGCTGCTGGAGTACGGCGCGGACATCGGCCCGGACTACCGGGCGTGGGGGGAATTGATCGCGGCTGAAGGGCCGGCCATCGAAGCCGCCCTCGGGGACAACCCTGAGGTGCTGTGCACCACGCACATTGCCGGCGACATTCCGGATATGCAGGTGATCCTGGACTCCTTCCAGACGATTTACGTTCCAGATGCCGCGAGGGACGTGCACCAGGTCGTCGTGACAGGCGCGAACGCCTGGCTACTCGGGCTGGATAACAGCGACAACTACTGCACTGCTACCACGGACTGGGAGAAAGCGATATACCTGGCTGCAGTGAAGGTCAACTTCGGCGTGGGTCTGACAGCTTACGGCGGGGCGCTGGCTCAGTATGCCGACGCGCTACAACAGGCGTGGCAGGAGATGTGGCGGTAGCCGC
>JBHHTZ010000056.1:0-12030 GCA_046753605.1 Anaerolineae bacterium | reverse complement strand
CCCCCCCCCCCCCCCCCCCCCCCCCCCCCCCCCCCCCCCCCACTCCCCCCCCCTTTATTGAGATGATACGCATATTATACATCATCTGTGCCCCGTTCGAAATTGAGTGTGACCAAGAACTGCGAGGGGAGGTTCGTAGTGCGCACTACGAATAGATTCCGATGGATCGTGGTCAGACTCCTCGGAATTTGACCGAACACGCAAAGTGGACTAGAATTGGACTGTTGGTTGGAGTATGTGTGTGATTTGCAGGCGACCAGGGTTGGTCGCCTGTTGTGCGAAACCGGCATAGGTATATGTTTGAGAGCCTGTCAGACAAACTTCAGGAAACCTTCGCCCGGCTGAGCCGAAAAGGCAAGCTGAACGAGGCCGACGTCGATGTGGCCATGCGGGATGTCCGCCTGGCGCTGCTGGAAGCCGACGTTAACTTCAAGGTTGTCAAAGACTTCGTCAAGCGGGTCAAGGAGCGCGCTGTCGGGGCCGAGGTCATGAAAAGCCTCACGCCGGCCCAGCAGGTCGTCAAAATCGTGAATGAAGAGCTTGTCAACTTGCTGGGTGAGGCAGAGGGCCTTGACCTGTCGGGCCAGCCGCCGCACGTCATCATGCTGATTGGTTTGCAAGGTTCCGGCAAGACGACAACGGCGGCCAAACTTGCGCTACAACTGCGCAAGAAGGGCCACAAACCGTTGCTCGTTGCCGCCGACACGCGCCGGCCAGCAGCCATCGAGCAGTTGGAAATCCTGGGCCGGCAACTGGACATCCCGGTTCACAGCGAAGGCACCGCGGTGTCGCCGCCCAAGATTGCGGCCAACGCCGTGCGTGAAGCCCGACGCGGAGCCTCCGGTGTGGTTCTGATCGATACGGGTGGCCGGCTCAACATCGACGAGCAACTGATGCAGGAGCTGTCCGACATCAAGGCGAGGGTCGATCCAGCCGAGATCCTTCTCGTTGCCGACGCCATGACCGGCCAGGAAGCCGTGCGCGTGGCCGGGGACTTCAAAGAACGGGTTGGGCTTACGGGTCTCATCCTCACCAAGATCGACGGCGATGCTCGAGGCGGCGCGGCCCTGTCCATACGGTCAGTCACCGGTGTGCCCATCAAGTTCATTGGTGTGGGTGAGCGGACCGATCAGTTGGAGCCGTTCTATCCAGATCGCATGGCCTCTCGCATCCTGGGCATGGGCGACATGCTCAGCCTCATTGAGCGGGCAGAACAGACGGTAGAGGAAGAGGAGGCTCGCAAAGCCGCTGAGAAGTTCATGCGGGCAGAGTTTGATCTGTCGGACTTTCTGAATCAGTTGCAGCAGATCAAGAAGATGGGGCCGCTGGACGAACTCATGAAGATGATCCCAGGGTTTTCCCAGGTTCAGCGGCAGTTGCCTGTGGGTGCAACGGACGAGCAACTGAAAGTGGTCGAGGCGATCATCTTTTCGATGACGCCGGAAGAACGGAGCAGTCCCAAGATACTTAACGCCAGCCGGAAGCGCCGAATTGCGCGCGGCAGCGGCACAACAGTCCAGCAGGTCAATGAGCTGTTGGGTCAGTTCCGACAGGTACAGCGGATGATGAAACAGATTCAAAAGGGCCGAGGCCCGTGGGGCATGCTCGAAAGGATGTTGGGATAAATGGAACCTACCACAGTCCGCCTGGCTGAAGTAGAGCCTGTTGAGATGATGGCCGGCGTCTGGCGTCGCACCATCGCAACCGGCGAGCACATGATGATAGCCCATGTGACCATCCAGAAGGGAGGGAGCGCCCCCCTGCACAAGCATCCCCATGAGCAGGTGGGCTACGTCCTGGAAGGCCAGATTCGGATGACCATCGGTGGCGAAGTGTATGAGTTCGAACCGGGCGACAGCTATTTCGTTCCGGGCGACCTCGAACACGACGCTGTAGCAATCACCGATTGTGTGGTGCTGGATGTTTTTAGCCCGCCGCGAGAAGAGTATCGGCGTCAAACGTGATTTGAGTAGGGAATCGCTCACAGGAGAGAATAGTTCATGGTTAAGATTCGACTAAGACGAGTTGGCAAGAAGAAGCAAGCCAGCTTCCGGGTTGTGGTGGCGGACGCCCGCTTTGCCAGAGATGGCCGGTTCGTTGAGACAATCGGCCACTATAACCCGCGCACCGATCCGCCGACGATCGTGATCAAGGAGGACCGTGCCCTCTACTGGCTCAGCCAGGGCGCGCAGCCGACGGACGCCGTCGCACGGATGCTCGAAAAGATGGGCACCTTTGAGAAGCTGAAGCGGGTACACCAGGGCGTCAGCATTGAAGAGTTGGTTGCGCCCCCGGAGCCCGAGGCGGAGCAGCCGGCGGCGGAAGCGGAGCCGGCCCTCGAAGCCGAGGAAGCGGTGGCAGAAGCTGAAGCCATCGTGGAGGCAGCCGCAGAGGAGGTTGAGCCTGTCGCCGAAGAGCTGGAAGCGCCGGCTGAGGAACAGGAACCCGCCGAGGCAGTCGCTGTCGAGGATGTGGCAGCCGAGGAGGAGGAAGTACCAGAGGCGACTGAGCTTGTCGCCGAGGAGCTGGAAGCGCCGGCTGAGGAACAGGAACCCGCCGAGGCAGTCGCTGTCGAGGATGTGGCAGCCGAGGAGGAGGAAGTACCAGAGGCGACTGAGCTTGAGGAAGCTGTTGGCGCCGGCGAGATGTCGTTGGAAGACCTGGGGTTCTCAACTCGCCTGATCAATGTTCTGGCCGAAGCGGGAGTGGAAACGGTGCAGGATATTCTGACCACGCTGGCCAAAGGCGACGCTGAGTTCCTGTCGATTCCGGGGGCTGGCGGCAAGAGCCTGGAGGAAGTCCGCGAGCGTTTGGCTGAGCATGGTCTGCTCGATAGCGAAGACTGAGAGGTGACGTAGATCGATGAAAGAGCTCATCGAGTACATCGTCAAGTCCCTGGCCGAGAAGCCAGAGGAGGTTTGGGTACGAGAGCAGCAGCGCCGGGGCACGCTGGTCTATGAACTCAGCGTCGCCCAGCAAGACATGGGGCGCATCATCGGCAAGGGCGGACGCTTGGCCAATGCGATGCGCCAGCTACTGCGCGCTGCGGCGACGGTGCAAGGTGGGGGACGAGTCGACCTCGACATCATCGACTGATGGCCGGCCAGGAACCTCGATTCATAGCGGTGGGCCAGGTAGTGAAGCCCCACGGCGTTCGGGGCGAGGTTGCCGTCGAGATGCTGACCGACTTCCCGGGCCGCTTTGCCTTACTCGAAAGAGTCTACCTCAGCGAGGATGATCCGCGCCCGGTGGCACTGGAGAGTGTTCGCTTTCACAAAGGGCGCGCACTCCTCAAGCTGGGCGGATACGATGACCGGACGGCTGTCGAAAGATTGCGCGGCGAGCTAGTCCTCGTCCCAATCGATGAGGCGATGCCGCTGGAGCCGGATCAGTACTACCAGGACGACCTGATCGGGCTGGAAGTCTGGACTACGGATGAGGAGCACCTGGGCGAGGTGGTCGAGATCCTCGAGACCGGCGCCAACGACGTCTACATTGTTCACGGCGACCGAGGGGAAATCTTGCTGCCGGCCATCGCAGACGTGGTCCAGTGGATTGACCTGGAAGAAAATCGCATGGTCGTCGAGCTGATGGAGGGCCTCATCTGATCGACACTGCCGCAGTGAAACGTCACGCCCCCCTGGCCCTCTGGCTGTTCCCAGAGGGCTTCGCGCTGTTGTAGGACTGAGTTGCAGGCCGTCATGCTGTCTATGCACCCCCACTGTCCGGCAAGAGCTTACCCTGAGCCTTGTCCTGAGCAGCGCCGAAGGGCTGATGAAGGGTCTCCTGACCGCCGGCGGCGGGGCTCGGTCAGAGACCTTCGCCCAACGTGGGCATGAAGTGGACAACATCATCGGCATCGATTCTTGACAAAGGGCGGGCAACCGCCTATATTTCAGTGATCAGTGTTCAGATTCTGATCACCGATGACCGCTCACTGCTTACTGTTTACTGATCACTGATCACTGACAGCGGGGGGATTCATGGGAGAGGACCTGAAGTACTGGGTTGGTTTCAACATGGCGCCGGGCATCGGCCCGAAGCGTTTCGAGTCGTTGCTCAAGCACTTCAGCAGCGCCGGCCGGGCCTGGCGGGCCCACGCTGGCGACCTGAAAGCCGCCGGCCTCGATAGGCGCTCGCTGGAGAGCCTGCTGACGACCCGCGCGGAACTGGACCTGGATGCCGAGGTGGCGCGAAACGCAGAAGCCGGCGTCGCCATACTCACCTGGGACGATCCCGACTATCCGCCGCTGTTGAAGCAGATTTACGACCCCCCATTCGTTTTGTACGTCAGGGGTGAGCTGTTGCCGGCTGACGAGTGGGCCCTCGCCGTGGTCGGGACGCGGCGGGCCAGCGCCTACGGGCGCGAGGCGACGCGCCGGCTGGCCGGCGATCTGACTGCCAACGGAGTGACTATCGTCAGCGGCCTGGCGCGGGGGATTGACTCCCATGCGCACAAAGCGGCTCTGGAAGCCGGCGGTCGAACGATTGCTGTCCTGGCTCATGGCCTTGAGCAAGTGTATCCGCCACAGAACCGCTCGCTGGCAGCCAGGATCGTGGAGCAGGGGGCGTTGGTGAGCGAGTTCGCGTTGGGAACGCGCCCCGAGGCCAAGAACTTCCCGGCGCGCAACCGCATCATCAGCGGGCTGTCTCTGGGGACGTTGGTGGTGGAGGCCGGCCAGCGCAGTGGCGCTCTGATCACAGCCGAGTTCGCCGCCGAGCAGGGACGTGACGTGTTCGCAGTGCCGGGTAATATCTTCGCCAGCGGCGCGGCGGGCACCAACCACCTGATCCAGACGGGGGCCAAGACCGCCCTCGGTGTGGGAGACATTCTGGAGGAACTCAACCTGACCATGATCGGGGCGTTTCAGCAGGCGCGGGAGATTGTCCCTGAGAACGAAATGGAATCGCGTCTGCTGGAGCACCTGTCGGATGATCCCGTCCACGTCGATGAACTGAAACAGGCAGCCGGCCTTGCAATTTCTGAAGTCACCAGCGCGCTGGCGCTCATGGAATTGAAAGGGATGGTTCGCCAGGTGGGCGGCATGAACTACGTGGTCGCCCGCGAGGCGCGCGCCGATTATCATATCGAATGAACCAGTAATCAGTAATCAGTGATCAGTGACCAGAATCTGATTACTGATCACTGATCACTGATTACTGATCACTGGTCACTGGTCACTGATCACTGAGCATGAACACGACTTATGCACTGATCCTGGCCGGCGGAGTGGGTAGCCGGCTGTGGCCGCGCAGCCGCGAATCTCGCCCAAAGCAACTGCTGGAGCTCATCTCCGAACGATCGATGCTCCAGGAGACGGCGGCTCGCGTGCGGCCCTTGGTGCCGCCTGAGCGTCTCATCGTCATGACCAATCAGAGCTATGTGGACGCGGTTCGGGCGCAGCTTCCCGATGTCCCGCCGGAGAACGTGATCGGCGAGCCGGCAGTACGCGGGACAGCGTCGGCGGTGGGCTTCGGCGCAGCGCTCATCGCCCGGCGTGACCCATCGGCGGTGATGTTCTCGCTCCATGCCGACCACTTCATGCGGGACGTCGAGGGTTTTCGTCATGCGTTGCAAGCGGCCGCCGGCGTCGCCAGGGAAGGGTATCTGGTCACGCTTGGGATCCGGCCTGATGCTCCTGTCACAGGCTACGGCTACATTGAACGGGGCGCGGAACTTGGCCTCTTCGAGGGGCATCTGGCCTACCGCGTGGTCCGCTTCACCGAGAAGCCAGATGCCGAGACGGCCCGCGCCTTCGTGAAGAGCGGCCGGTACTACTGGAACAGTGGGCTATTCACCTGGCAGGTCTCCACTATCCTGGCCGCCTTTGCCAGGCACATGCCCGACACGTACGAGAAGTTGCAGGTGATGGCATCCGCCATTGGGACGGACCGGGAGTTGGAGACACTGGACCAGGTGTGGCCGACGCTGGAAAACCAGACGATTGACTACGGCATCATGGAGCCAGCGGAACAGGTGGCGGTTGTGCCGGCCGACTTCGGTTGGAGCGACGTCGGCACCTGGAACGCGCTCTTCGACCTCATGGATGCCGACAGGGAGGGGAATGTCGTCAGCGGCGACCACATCGGCGTGGACACGCACGGCTCCTTCATCCACAGCGATGGCCGGCTCATCGCCACCATCGGCGTGGAGGACCTGATCGTAGTCGATACGGGCGACGCGGTGCTGGTGTGCCCGCGCGACCGGGCTCAGGACGTGAAGGCTGTCGTTGACAGGCTGAAACGAGCGAAGCGAACAGACGTACTATAAGTAACACACAAGGTGAATCCATGACTGACGAACCAATGATAGCATATTGTGTGAAGTGCAAAGAAAAACGGGAGATGGCGAACCCGGAGCCGACCTACACCAAATCGGGCACCCCGGCAACGCGGGGCGAGTGCCCCGTGTGCGGTACGGGCATGTTCCGGATGGGTGCGACGCCGGCCCACGCCGACCTGCCCAAGCCGGCGGTAGTCGCCCGGCCGAAGCGTCGGAAGAAAAACCGCCGGCGGGACGGCAAGCTGGTTATCGTGGAGTCGCCGGCCAAGGCGCGAACGATTGGGAAATTCCTGGGACCGAAGTATCGTGTCAAAGCCTCCGTGGGACACGTGCGAGACCTGTTGAGGTCGCGTCTGAGCGTGGATGTCGAGAACGACTTCGAGCCACAGTACCGGGTACCCAACGAGAAGCGCGACACGGTCAAGGAACTGCGCAAGGCAGCCGAGAAGGCGGCCGAGGTCTACATCGCCACCGACCCCGACCGTGAGGGCGAGGCCATTGCCTGGCACCTTCTGGAAGCGGCCGGCATCCCCGACGAGGTTGCGCGGCGGGTCGTGTTTCACGAGATCACGCAAGATGCCGTTGCCAGGGCGTTTGCCGAGCCGCGCGGGATCAACATGGAGCTGGTGAACGCTCAGCAGGCGCGGCGAATCCTCGACCGACTGGTGGGTTACAAGATCAGCCCCTTGTTGTGGGCCAAGGTCCGTGGCCGGCTCAGCGCCGGCCGGGTGCAGACCGTCGCCCTGCGGCTGGTGGTGGAGCGCGAGCGGGAGATCGAGGCGTTCATCCCCGAAGAATACTGGAGCATCGAGGCCGAACTGGCGAAACAAGACACGCGCAGCCAGGACCCGCGCCCCAGCTTTGTGGCAACGCTGCACCGAATCCGGGGCGAACAGTTCGATGTGAAGACCGGCGAAGAGGCGCGGCGAATTGTTGACGACCTTCAGGGCGCGGCCTACATCGTCGGCGAGGTGCGTCAAAAGGAGCGCCGGCAGCGACCAGCGCCCCCGTTCACCACCAGCACCTTGCAGCAGCGGGCCTCGCGCCGGATGGGATTCAACGCCCGGCGGGCGATGCGCGTGGCACAACAACTGTACGAAGGCGTGGACCTGGATGGTGAGGGCACGGTCGGTCTGATCACCTACATGCGGACCGACTCGGTGGCCGTGTCGAAGCAGGCTCAGCAGGAGGCGCGGCGCTACATCGCCGGCCGCTTTGGCCAGGAGTATCTACCGCCCAAACCGCCGGTCTACAAAACGAAGAGTAAGTCGGCGCAGGAGGCGCACGAAGCGATCCGACCTACGTCGGTCATGCGCCAGCCACACAACATCAAGAAGTATCTGACGCGGGACCAGTACCGACTGTATGACCTGATCTGGAAGCGGTTTGTGGCCAGCCAGATGGCCAGCGCCGTCTTCGACTCGACGTCGGTGGACATCAACGCCGGCGATCCCTCCAGAGAAATGCCATACCTGTTCCGAGCCACCGGGTCGGTGCTGAAGTTCGCCGGCTTCCTGGCCATCTACGGACGCGACCCCGAGGACGCCGACCGTGACCTGCCGCCGCTCTTGGAAGCTGAAGACCTCGACCTGATCCAACTGCTGCCGCAGCAACACTTCACTCAGCCGCCGCCGCGCTACTCTGAGGCGACCCTGGTAAAGGCATTGGAGGAGCACGGAATTGGCCGGCCCAGCACCTATGCCCCTATCATCTCGACCATCCAGAATCGCGGATACGTGGAAACCGCTGAAAAGCGGCTGAAGCCCACCGAGTTGGGCTTTATCGTCAACGATCTGCTCATCAAGCACTTCCCGGACATCTTCGACGTCACATTCACAGCTCAGATGGAAGAAGAACTGGATCAGATCGCCAGCGGTGAGCGAGAATGGGTGCCGGTGCTCAGGGAGTTCTACATCCCCTTTGAAAGAGACCTGAAACAGGCCGAAGTCCACATGGAAGAGGTGCAGGTTGGGAATGAGCCTACTGGTGAGATATGCCCCGACTGCGGTGAGCCGCTGGTAATTCGATTCGGTCGCTACGGCAAGTTTGTCGGTTGCAGCGGTTTCCCGGAGTGCAAATACACTACGCCTTTCCTGGACAAGATCGGCGTCGCCTGCCCCAAGTGTGGGGGCGAGCTGGTTGAAAAGAAGACGCGGCGAGGACGTACCTTCTATGGTTGTGCCAACTATCCCGAATGTGACTTCGCTTCGTGGCAGCGTCCGCTGCCAACCCCGTGCCCCAAGTGCCAGGGCTTGCTGGTGCAAAAGGGCAAGGAAAAGGCTCAGTGCCTCGCCTGCGAAGCGTGGTACGCGCTGAGCGACCTGGCACAGGAAGGGCCAAAGGAGCGGGAGGAGACAGCGCAACCGGAGGGGAGAGCGCAGCCGGCGCTGGAGCCTGTTGTGAGCTAGCAGTACAGGGAGTTATCTCACGGATAGAAAGAAACACGGATGGAAACAGAGGAAACCAGACCCTATCCGTGTTTCTTTCCATCCGTGAGATAACCGGCCCCTATCACGGAGGACATGATGTCGAATCGACTGACGGCTTTGCGTGAGAAGCTTGCCGAAGCGGATGTAGAGGCTTTGATCGTCAGCCAGCCGGAAAACCGGCGGTATCTGAGTGGGTTTACCGGCTCGGCTGGCGTTTTGATCATCTCCAGCGACAAGGTAATTCTGGCTACGGACTTTCGCTACTACACCCAGGCCGCCGAGGAGGCGCCGGCCTTCGAGCTGGCCAAAGTGGGCTACAAGCTGACCGACCAACTGGCAGACCTGCTGGCCGAGGCCGGCGCAGGCCGCGTCGGGTTCGAGAGCGAGCATCTGACCGTAGCTGAGCGCGAGCGCTGGCAGGAAGCCGCTCCCGATGTTGAGTGGACTTCGACATCAGGTCTGGTCGAGGGGTTGCGCGCTGTGAAATCCGCCGGGGAGATCGAGAAGATCCGCGTGGCCGTGCAGGTGGCTGACGAGGCGTTCGCCCGGATGGCTCGCCAACTCAAGCCGGGCATGACTGAACAAGATGTGGCCTGGATTTTGCGGGCGGAGATGCACGCGCTGGGCGCTGAGGATGTGGCGTTCGAGAGCATCGTCGCAGCCGGCCCGAATGGCGCCAAACCACACTATCGCCCGGCTGATCGGGAGATGCCAGCCGGCGTGCCTATCGTCATCGACATGGGAGCCCGCGTTGATGGCTATCACTCAGACATGACCCGCACACTCTTTCTCGGCGAACCGGACGCCGCGTTCCGGGAGATCTACGGCCTGGTGCTTCAGGCCCAGGAAAAGGCTGAGGCACAGATTCGAGCGGGCATGAACGGCGTCGAAGCGGACGCCATCGCCCGCGAGGTGATTGAGGCCGCCGGCCATGCCGACCACTTCGGCCATGGCCTGGGGCACGGCGTTGGCCTGGCGGTCCACGAAGCCCCCAGGCTCAGCTTCACGGCCAGCGAAGACCCCCTTGAGCCCAACATGGTCGTCACCATTGAGCCCGGTGTCTATCTGCCCGAATGGGGGGGTGTGCGGATTGAAGATATCGCGGTCGTCAGGGAGGATGGTCTGGAAATTCTCACTCAGACGCCCAAGGCCCTGGAAGCCCAGGTGATTCCGGCCTAATAGACCCGCCCAAACGCAAGGAGGAGCCGGCAATGCAAAAATTCGACTACCGTGCACAGTTGGACATTTTTCAGAATCGCAATGTTCAGATTGGGGCTGCCGTCGGACTGATCGTTGGTCTGCTGCTGGGCTGGTTCGTTCTCGGTTGGTGGATCGCGCCGGTGCGCTGGGTGGACGCCGGCCCCGGAGACCTGCACAAGGACTGGCAGCGACACTGGGTCGCCATGACTGTCGATTCCTATCTGATTTCGGGCGACAGCCAGGCGGCCGAAGATCGGCTCAAGGGAATTGACGCAGCGGAGTTGGGGCGTCTATTCGGCCAGGTGGAAGCACAGTTCGAGCAGCAGGGGGCAGACCGGCAGGCCCGGGGCGCCCGCCAACTGGCCGATTTGCTGGGTGTGAGCATTGTCTCTACCACGCCTCAACCAACATCTGCGACCGCCGCGCCAGCGCCGCCCAGCAAGTCGGGTCCCTCCGCCTGGCAGAGGGTGAAGGGCCTCTTTGAGAATGCGCTAGTTCGGGTGTGCGCCATCGTGCTGGTGGTGTTCCTGGTCATCTTGGGTGGGGTGATTGGCTTCTTCCGGTATCGGGAAGGCAAGACGCAATTCGCAACTGATGAGGAGACCGGTGAACAAGATCGTGCGCAGCAACGTGGTGAGCCACTGATCGGGAGGATCAATGTGGGGGAGCGCGCCGTGGTTGAATATCACGGCGAAGGACCCGGCTTCGAGCAGACAGTCCAGGTCTTCCGTGGTCTTGAACTCCTTGGCTCGTGCGGGTTGCGTGGTGTCTCGACTCTGAGTGATAGTGGCCGTGTGGCGGCATGTTCGGTCTGGCTGTACGAGCCGCAAGCACCGGAGCGCTCGGCGGATACTTGTTTCCTGGCCGGCCGGCGGGTCTACCAGAACGAGGCGTTGCGCACCTCGTTGACTCACAACCGTGAGCCGGGCAACGTGATTCCCGCCGAACCCGGCCAGACAGCACATCTGGAACATGACACCCTGGAGATGACACTCCGAGTGCTGCAGGTCGAGTACACTGACTTCGACGAGCAGTACATTGGCCGGCTGATTGTTGAACTGGAGCCGGCCATGAAACGCCGTGAAGCGAGAGAGTCGCCGTTCGATTCTGTGTAACCGCTTGTGCCAGTGAGATCAGGGAAATTCACAAAACTAGCCCGTATCTTTCCCCCATTACTCACGTTATAGCTCCCGACCGGCATACAGTCGGGTTTCATTCCCTTGTGGGGTGAAACAAAAAACTCAGGTGGGGGCGAGCCGCCAAGCTTCAACACCCACCTGAGCGTCATAGCAGAGAGCCGTGGATTGCCCAACAGACAGGGGGGACGGGCTTTCTCTGCGGCTCTCTGCTATGCCCAATTATACGGGCTTCCCGATGCATTGTCAAGATGCCAGTGAACAGTGACCAGTAATCAGTAACCAGTAATCAGTAATCAGTGATCAGTAGTGACAACTGATCACTGATCACTGATCACTGATTACTGGTCAGCGAGCCCGTATCTTCAGTCGCGAAACTCCGTTATATCAGCCTGGAAACGGGCGACCTTGCTGCCATATCTGGCGCGAGGGGGACGCCCAGACCAATCCCCCCCCATAAGGAGGTGAGGCAACCGACAGCAGATGAGTAGAACGCACAGCGAGGCCGGCCCTCGAATGCCCACGAGTGGCAGGCCACAAAGCACACACAGACGAGTTTCGACCATGACATCGAGAACAAGACTAGGAGGTTAGTCACCAATGAAACGGACAGCAACTCTGTTCGTACTAGCGCTGACAGTGGCCTTTACGGTGGCCCTGCTGCTCGGCGTGACGGTCTTTGCTGAGCCGACCCCCGGCCAGCAAGTCCATCTCCCCATCCTCACCTGGTTGGGAGACGAGGCCGACGCCTGTTCAGTGGTCATCGAAGTCCAGAACGTCGGCAACGATTTCACCAAGGCTGCGATCATGTTCTGGGGCGCACCCGGTGCATGCCCGCCGCAGTGTAACGGCCCGTTCAAGGTCGAGTGCTCCGGTCTGCTGAAGCCCGGTTCGACCTGGAACTTCATCGGCCCCGACGCACCGGCACAGGTACCCGCCGGCGCCAAGAAGGGTATCGTCTTCTCCCTGCGCGCCGATCAGG
>JBHHTZ010000055.1:0-12077 GCA_046753605.1 Anaerolineae bacterium | reverse complement strand
GCGTAGGCCTGTCCTGAGCCCGCCGAAGGATCACCGGAGACGGCTACGTTATAGGCATACCCTGGCGTGTCGTAGGCGCCGACCTCAGCCACTGTAGACGTACTCCCCAGATCGCAGATGGCGGTGAGTCGGATGAGCTGGGGGCCACTGCCGGCGCCGCGGTCAACGTAGGCGCGATCTTTGACCACGCCGGCCCCGCACGGCGAAAGGAAACCCTGTTCACCCAAGTTGAGGTCCCGGGCCACCGTGGTATAGCGGTACTTGCTCCCGGCCATTGTTCTTGTGATCGACACCCGAGGTGCCAGGGTATCTATGATGCCGCGCCACAGGTCGCGGCTGTTGTTGCTGTTATCCGGGAGGCCGGCTTTGTCTGTGCCGCGCAGGTCAATGCGGTAGTTCCCCTCCAGGCCGGCGGGCACATCGTAGCTCCAGTCAAATGGAGGGGAGGGCGGGGTGGATGAGCACAATTCCAGTTGCCAGTCTTGAATCGTGCCCTGATCTCCCCAGGCGTTGTCACTCACCTTGAATTGCCAGGTTCCCAGGCTGGACTGGCCATCCACGGCGCTCAAGGGGGATTGCGGCCGGTAGTTGCCCGAATAGGGAGCTCCATACCCGGGGATTATCTCGTTTGCTTCGTCGTCCAGTGTGGTGTTGGTGAAGTCGTCACCACTGCCGCCGATCCGGTTGAACAAGACCACCTGCGTGCCGTCAGGTGTGATGAGGTAGCCCAGCAGGTCGCCGTCCCAGGTATGGTTGATGTTCAGGGTCAGATTGACGTCATCCACGGTGAAATCATCCGGCACGGTGATGCGAGAGGTTGCGGTTTGATTGTCGTTGATGGCCACCGGCGTGTCGCTGCTGGAGTAGGTGCGGCAACCCGGTGCAGTGGCCGGCGCCGCCACGTGCTGCGCACTTTGGGCCAGGGATTGGGCCGGGTAGGTGGCGACCCGCCAGTCGCTTTGAGCCAGAGCCTGAACTTCCAGCTCCGAAAGCGCCCGCGGGTAGATACGCACGTCGTCCACCGCCCCCTGGAAGAGGAAATGATCCAAACTCAAGGGGGATTTGCCGACGAACAGTTCCCCTGAACCCTCATAATCCGCCGCAGCCGTGTCTTGCGCCACCTGCACCCCATCGCGGTAGATGGTGCGCTTGTTCGTCGCCGCATCGTAGGTGCAGGCCCAGTGATGCCAATCGGTGTCGGTATAGGCCGTGGAGGTGTCCAGGTCATTGTACAGGAAAGCGCAGGTAAACTTGTTGTTGTCTCGAAACCCGATTCCCAGGCTGTGACTATAATCACGGCTGTCTCCCTGTCCGATGATAAACTTGTCCCGGGTGCCACCAAGGTCGTCCTGTCTGGCCCAAAAGGCCGCGGTGAAGGACTTGCCGGCCAGGTCGATCCCACTGCCGGCGTTTACGTGGTCACGGTAACCGTTAAACTGCAGGGCATGCGCGCCAACCTGGCCGTTGACGGCTCTGTTTTTGTTGGAGGGCCAGTCGCCGGGGCTGTGCAACGTCGCCTGGCGCTCCCAGCCGGAGGTGTCGGCGAGCGTGGCGCCGTCCGTGGCCCACGCTTCATCGAAGGGCAGCACCAGCAGAGGGCCGGTAGTGCGGAGGATCTCATTGGCCTCGAGCGCGCGGTTGAATACCCGCACGTCATCGATCAGGCCCTGCCAGCCTTGGCCGGTGTGCTTGCCAATGACCAGCCCCTTGCCCTCCTGCCTGGGCGGTGCGGTGTTACTGGTGACCAACACGCCGTTGACGTACAGGCGGCTGTAGATGCCGTCCCAGGTATAGGCCACGTGCGCCCACTGCCCGGCGGACACGGCGCCGCCGCTGACGACATTGCTGGGGGGGACGAAGGTGCCGCACAGTTGCAGTAACCAGCTTTGAAGGGCGCCAGTGCCGAATACGATCCCCTGAGTCAGCACCCCGAGCTGCCAGGCGCCCTGGCTGGATTGGCCGTCCACCGCGCTCAGCGCGGATTGTGGCTTGAAGCGGCCGGTAAAGGGGGGCGAGCCGGCGGTGATCGCCTGCGCCGCTTCGTCGTCCAGAACAGTGTTGGTGAAGTTGTCGCCATCGCCGCCAAGGCCGCTGAACAAGCTTACCGACGTCCCGTTGGGAGCTTTGAGATAGGTGCTCAGTTCCCTGTCAACGGTGTAGCTGATGTTCAAGGTCAGGTTGACATCATCCACGATGAAACCGTCGGGGACGTCAATCGTGGAGGTTGCCAGTCCGTAGGGGAAACCTCCGTGGATGGGAACCGGCGTATCGCTGCTGACGTATGTACGGCAACTTCGAACGGGCTGGGTGGCCGTCGAATAGAGGTTGAACTTTCCGCCATCTGCCCGCAGGCGCAGGGCGCCATCGCCGAATTCCATGATCGTGCGGTCGGTCATGTCACTGCCGGTGAACTTGACCCAGGCGGCCAGGGTAAAGGGGCCCTGGGGGGTATCCAGGGGCACACTGATCCGGTCATTGTTGTCAAACCGCGCCGCCGACCCCGAGTGGCCGGGGATGCCTGTCGTGGGGCAGTCATCGCCGGAACAGGCACCGTCGTGCTTGTTCCCGGAAAGGTCCTGGAACTTCAAGTTACCATCTTTGTCCGGCGAATCGTCCAACGGCAGGTGCAGCAGTTGTCCCTCTGGTGGCTCGTTAAAGGCAGAGTCACTACCGATGGGCGTGAAGGCCACCTCTACCTGCTTCACGCCGGCCACTTTGTCCTGCGCCAGGGAGCGAATGTCGCTCACAGTCAAAGCGCGGTTGTAAACCTGCACCTCATCCAGCAAGCCGTTGAAGTTCTGGCCCAGGGCCACGTTCAAGGCGTAGTTGGGCGCGCTGCCGTCGTTGGCCGCGCCCACGGTCACGCCGTCCACGTACAGGGTCAGGCTGCCCCCACTCTTCACGGCGGCCAGGTGATGCCAGGTATTGTCGTTGTAGGCCCGGCGGCTGACGATCTCTGTGCCGCCACTGCCACCGGCCGGGAAGCGGTGCAGGTAGCGCGACTTGCCGTCGCTGCCCAGCTCCAGCCGGATGCCGGGATTGCCGCCGCTGATAGCGGCGAAGAGGGTTTGGGCCGTTGTCGCGCCAGTCACTTCGACTTCGCTCAGTGCAAGCTTGAACCAGGCAGCAACCGTGTAATCGGCCCGTGCAAAGTCCAGGCTGTTGGCCAGGGTGATGCTGTCCGCACCGTCGAACTGTACCGCGCTGCCAAACTTGCCGGTTTGTCCCGCAGTAGGGCAGGCCTGTCCTGAGCTTTGTAGAAGGGCACTGCCGCTGCACGTGCCATTGTTGCCGCGGCCGGAGCTGTCGCCGAAGGCCGTGGCCCCGGCGGCCTCTTCTAGGTGCAGACGCAACAGTGCACCGGGCAAGTTCGGCAGATCGCTGACCAGGCCCCGCAGGGTGGGTCCGCCGATGAGCTCACTGCCGTAGACCTCGAATTCGTACAACGAATAGCCCCAGCCCGTTCCTCGGGCTGTGCCGGACATCCGAATGTAGCGCCCACTGCCCGACAGCCCGGTCAAATCATCCACACCGCCATCGCCACTCGTGGTGCTGTAGAGCGTCGTCCAGTTCGCCGCGTCATCCGAGACCTGGATCTGATAAGCTTCCCCATACGCCGTCTCCCAGCGCAAAACAGCGCGGCAAATGCTCTGCACGGAACCCAGGTCAATCTGGATCCACTGCGGATCACTGTGATCACTTGACCAGCGCGTGGCAAGGTCGCCGTCAACGGCCTTCCCGGGCTCAAACCCGGAGACCTCCGTGGATGAAGCGGTTGCCGGCCGGTTCAACGCGATGTTGGTCGCGCCACAACCGAGGGTAGCCGTACCGGTGATAACTTCGCTGGACGAGATGCCGGGGTCCAGTTCTGCGCCGGGAGCCGTGGCGTCTATCTGGAAGGTGACCAGGTCCTGGGTGGTTCGGTTGCCCATCCTGTCGGCAACCTCGGCGGTAAGGGTGTAGACGCCAGTGGGATTGGCGTCGTGGAAGACATAGTCCAGGCTATACGACCACTGACCCTGCACGTCGGCTATGACGAACGCCGGCTGCGTCCCGGCGCCGGCGGCGGTGCCGGCCGCGTCCAGCAGCGTCACATTCATGGTGGCAGGCCCGCTGCCGGGCGCGCCGCTGCTCAGGTTGGGATCGTTGATCGCGCCGCTGAGGGGCAGTATCCAGATGTTCTGCTGGGTAGAAGAGCGCTGCAGCGACAACACCACGCCGTTGACAATGTCGGCGGTTGCGACCGGTGGTGTGTTGTCCACGTAGAGCGTGTAGGACGTCCCCGGCGTTTCGCGGTTGCCGACGGCGTCGGTGGCCCGGGTTTGCAGGGTGTAGGTCCCCTCGCCGCCGAAATCGGCCGGGTCAAAGGTCGGACACCAGGCAGTCTTTTCCGTGTCCTGGCATTCAGGCGCGGCAATCCAGGTGAAGCTGCTCTGCCCATCCTTCTTGATGCCCAATTCGGCCAGGGCCGCTTTGGAGGTAGCGTCGCTGGCCTGGATATCCAGCATTACGTCCCGGTTGGCGCGGTAGTTGTCACCCGCTGCGTTGTAGGAACGCAGGCTGGAGGTAGGGGGATCGGCGTCGATGGTGATTGGGTGGGGCTTGCTCTCTTCGATCCATTTGCCCTGGTAGAGGAAGATGTCGCGGATCTCCTTGTCGCGGAGGGCACGCTGATAGATGGCCAGTTCGTCAATGCGGCCGCCGAAGTAGCGCCCCCCCAGCGCCCGGCCCACGTAGACCGTGCCGTTGCCCTGGAAGGAGCCATGCCCTGTCTTGGCCGTATCCAGGGAGCCGTTGACGAAGATAGCCTGTTCGCCCTTGTCCTTGTTGTAGCGCCAGACAAGATGGTACCAGACGTCGGGTTTCAGTTCGGTTGTGCCGGCGGTGTCGTTGCCGCGGAAGCCCATATAGGGTTTGCCATTGCGAACGACCAGGTGCAACCCATTGTTCTTGCTCTCCTCGTCGGTACCCAGGATGGAGTTGTCGCCGTTTTCGGCAAAGCTGTCCCCCATGACCCAGGCCATCACGGTGAAGCTGCTGTCTTTCAGGCCCAGCGTGCCGGCGTCGGTCAATTGCACGACGTCATTGTACCCATTAAACTCGGCGGCCCGGCCCATCTGCCCCTCTACGCCGGCTTCGGGGCAACTGTACCATGAACAGGAGCCGTTGTGGCCCCTGTCGCTACCGTCGAAGAACGTGCTTGCCCCCTCTGGTTCGTCAAAGTGCAGGGACAAACCAGGAGCGGACTGGTAGAGTGCTCGGGCTTCCCCGGCAGAAAGGGCTTTACGGTAAACGCGCACATCGTCCAGCAGACCATCGAAATCGAATCCGCTGCGGTTGGGAAATCGCCCGATGGTCATGTCGCCGGAGCCTTGATAATGGGCCGAAGCGGTGTCCTGCTTCACCTGCTCTCCATCACGGTAGATGGTGCGAGTACGAGTGGCGGTGTCGTAGGTGCACGTCCACTGGTGCCACTTTTGATCGATGTACGTCTCCGTGGTGTTCAGGTCGTCCCCCCAGAAGGCGCAGGTGAACAGGTTGATGTCTCTGAACCCGAACTGCAGCCCGTGGTTCGTGTCGCCACTCCCCTGTCCAATGATGAGATCGTAGGTGCCGGTGGAGCTCCGTTTGGCCCAGGCCGACAGGGTGAAGGACTGGTTGGCCAGGTCAATGCCGCTGCCAACGTCCACGTAGTCGTTGCGGCCGTCGAACAGAGCGGCCTGGTTGACGCGACCGCTGATGCCGCTGGTAGGGCAGGAACCTCCGCGACAGGTCCCCCGGCTCTGCCCGGTGGGGTCGGCGACGTTGGCAAAGTTCTGACTGGAGAGGCCGACGCCGGGCGGCTCGTCAAAGGGCAGGCGGAGAGCAAGGGACTCAGCTTCGTAGAGAGTTTTCACTTCCTCGCCGCTCATTGCCCGCTTGTAGATGGCGAATTTGCCAATGTTACCGTAGAAGGGGATGGCGGGGTTTTTGAAAGCGGGAGTGTTCTGATTGCCCAGCCAGATATGTCCCTCCGTATCATTGGAGGCAGAGGTAAAGAGCTTTTGCGTACCCCAGATGGCGAGGTCGTTGGTTGTAAAGCGCCGGTCCCACACATAATCGTCGCCGTCATCCTCATTGTCGCCGCAATAGGTCCCGCCGTCGTCCTCCCATATCCGCAGATAGCCCTCATCCCAGAAATCCAGGGACTTCTTGACATCATAATCCCCTACATCTACATCGTCGTTGCTCCAAATGCCGCGTTGGTCGCCGCCACGGCTGTTTCGCCAGGCGATGCACAGCTCGGCATTGCCGCTGCCATCTCCCTCGTCTATGATTTGTAGATGATCCAGGTAGACCGTGGCCTTGTCGCTGGCGCGGCCGATCATCAGGGTGGTATTGTCCTGGTAGGGCTTCCGGCCGGAGAAGGGGTCACTGGTTTCATCCTTCTTTGCGCCGTTGACGTAGAGTCGATAGGTGGTCCCGTCAAATGTGGCCACCACATGATTCCAGGCACCCTCCGTCACCGCGTTGTAGGTAATGCGTTCAGCCCAGGTAGAGCCGTCGCCAAAGCCGAAACGCAGGGCGTCGCGGTCGATGGCCATGCTGGGGTAAGCGTAGGCCTCTTCGAACCGAGAGCCCCAGATGCCCTGCCAGCCGGAGGAGGCCTGGGGGTTAATCCAGGCCGAGATGGTGAATTGGCCGCCGCTCAAATCCAGGGCTCTATCCATCCGTGTCGTGTACGTTTTGCCGTCGAAGGTCTTCCCTGACAAATCTGTCTCGTAGGCGGGCCGGCCGGCCAGGCTGGCGATTTCTTCGGCCGGGAGTGACCGGGCGTAGACGCGGACGTCATCTACCGCGCCGTAGAAGTAGCTCCCCCACGGCGCCCCACCGACGACCAGGTTGCCAGAGCCCCCATAGTGAGCCGAAGGTGTGTCCTGGGTGCTCTTGACGCCGTTCACATAAATGGTCCGTTGGCGGGTCGCGACATCATAGGTACAGGCAAAGTGGTACCAGACATCTTCTGTCCAATAGGTGGTCGCTGTAGTCAGGTCGTTCCCGTAGAAGGCGCAGGTGAAGCTGTTGTCGTTCCGAAAGCCCAGGTGCAAACCTTGATTGACCTGGTCCGCGCCCTGCCCGACGACAAACATATTTCTCTGCTGTGTGGCGCCGCTGCGTTTGGCCCAAAAGGCCACGGTGAAGGACTTGTTGGCCAGGTCAATGGGCGTAGTAGTGCGGACGTAATCATCGCCCCCGTCGAAGCGTACTGCTCTGCCGATGACGCCGTCCTGCCCGGCCTGGGGGCAACTGCTGCCGGTAGAGGTAGCGAAGCAGGTGGCATTGCGCGCCGGCACGTTGCCGGAAAGGTCGCTAAACAGCAACCAGCCGCTGCCTTCGTTGAAGGGCAGCCACAGCTCGGCGTAGCCCGATTCTTCCCGCCGGTCTACCACAATGCCGCCGGCCACCTGGGTGAGGGTGACGCTGATGGCTGAGGTGGCATCGGACTTGATCGTGAAGTTGCCGGACATGGTCTGCTTCTCGGTCGGTTGCAGGATGAAGGAGGTGGGGGGCACATTGTTCTCCAGCCGGCCGGGGAAGTCGGTGGTCAGCAGGCCGTTGGTGTAGCGGTTGAACAGCTTGTTCTCGACGGTGCCCTCGTAGGTGAGGGTCTGGCCTGGCTTGACGACCATGTCGTTGAGGTTGTAACGGGCCTCCATGGCGGCCTGGACGGCGCTGTGGGAGAGAGCTGTACGGAAGAGGGCCACTTCGTCCACCAGGCCGCTGAAGTAGTCGCCCCAGGGGGCTTTGCCGATGAGCAGGTCTCCGGAGCCTTGATAGGGCGCCGAGGCGGTGTCCTCGGCCACCGGGACGCCATCGCGGTGGATCATGCGCCGGCGTGTCGAGGCGTCGTAGGTGCAGGCCCAGTGATGCCAGTCCTGGTCGGTGTAGGCCGCAGGGGTATTCAGATCGTCGCCGTAGAAGGCGCAGGTAAAGCGATTGTTGTCTCGAAAACCCACCTGAAGGCCGCGATGGTTGCTTTGTGTGCCTTGCCCGATGATAAACATGTTCCGACCGCCGGTGGTGCTGCGTTTGGCCCAAAAGGCTACCGTAAAGGACTGGTTGGCCAGATTAAGGGAGGTGGCTTGCTTCACCGACAGGTGATCATTGCTGCTATCAAACCAAAGGGCATTGCCGTAGCGGCCGCTGTGCCCCGCCACAGGACAGGCGTCACCTTCGCAAGCACCGTTGTTGACGTCGCCGGAAACGTCGCTAAAGGTGGTAGCGCCGTCAGTCTCCTCGAAGCGCAACAGCATCACCGGCGCGTCGGGCTCGATCACCTTCGATTCGTAGTCCAGCAGGTTGAGGTCAGACTTTACATTGGGGTTGAAGCCAAAGGTCTTTTCCTGAAAGTCGGTCAGGGTGTCGTTGTCCGTATCGATGCTCAGGGGATCGGAGGTGACCCAGGTTTTGAGCTGGCCCCCGCTGTCGGTCAGTGCGTAGACGAACTCCCAGCCATCCACCTCCTGCTTGTCGGTGAGGCCGTCGCCGTCGCTGTCCTGGCGGTTGGGGTTGGTCTTGTACAGCATCTCCTGATAATCGGTCAGGCCATCGCCGTCGCTATCGGCCAGGGTGGGGTCGCTCCCTTTCTGCAACTCGAAGGCGTCGGAGAGGCCGTCGCGGTCGCTGTCCCACTTGCTGTCGTTGGGGTCATTGCCGCCGGCTTTCTTGTTGAACAGGCCGTCGCCGTCGAAGTCCTTCACGCGCGGGAAGGTGACATCCCCGGTCTGGCCCCAGCCCAGGGAATAGCCGCCATCCTTGTGGCATGGGTCTGACGGGCGACCACTTTCGCAGGCGTAGAAGCCATCCAGCGTGGCCGGGAAGACGTCCCATTTGATGTTCTTGCCCAGGTCGGTGTGGGTGCTCTTGCCCTCATTGTCATCGGTGCGCAGGTAGCAGACGGGGACCACATACGGAAAAATGGGAAGAGGAGCGGCCCAGCACTCCTGGGTGGGAACGGCGTACTGCTCGGCCAGGTAGAGCTTCGCCGGCCGGTTGATGCCGGCTTCGTCCAGGGTGATCACGGCGGACACCGGTTGAGGCGTCATATACAGCTTATCGTTATTGTCGGGCAGGTTTTCAAAGGTGCCGGGACGTCGTCCATCGGGCAGTTTCCAATCCTCTTCCATCTGGTCGAGCGCCACCCCCTCGATGTCCTTCTTTTCCGGCTGGAGGGCGTACTTGAAGGTGGCCGAGTCCAGATTGGCGTAGTTGTACTGCCAGGCGTAGATAGCCGCTTTCCAGTCAATGGGTACGTCGGACAGGGTGATGGCGGTCCCCACTTTCGCGCTGTACCGGACCTGGCTGCCGGCGGAGTAGCCCCGCCCGACATCTACCAGCGCCGGTTTGAAGTCTTTCACAAACATGCGGTCTTTGTCGCCCAGGTTGCCGACCAGCGTGGTCTGGCTCCAGATGGCCCACTGGATGGCCTGGGTGAGATAGCCGGAGATTCCTTTACAGATGTCTGCTTCAGAGTCTGTGATGCCGCAAATCAGGTTGATAACGGCGTCGGTCAGGGCGACCAGGGCGGCGAAGATCTGCCCCACAATGGGAATCAGGCTGATGGCAAACATGATGACCGTGGCGATGATGGTGGCGAACATCCCGGCCAGCGCGGCGCTGAACCTCAGGCTGTTAGCGGCTCCGATCGCGCCCATGGCCCACTGGGCGACAAACAACCCAATCGTCACCCCGATGGCGATCACCGTTAAGATAGCGCCGGCCTTCTTCGCAGAGTCACTGATCTCTCTGCCCGCGGCGGCCATTTGTTTGGCAAAGCCGACCACACCCTTGGTTGCTTTGGCAATGCCTTGAATAGTGACAGCCAAATCAACGCCCGTGGAGACCACCGCCAGGCCGAAAGTGATGTTCTTGACGATCGGGTCTCCACTGAAGCTGGCCGCAATGGAAAAGCCCAGGGCAGCTACAGCCAGACCGGTTCCTGCTGCTTTCCCTGCTGTTTTCAGGCGGCTGGCGCGCCAGGCGGCACGAATATTGCGCAGGCGCAGTCCCTTCACTTTGCCCTTGAAGAGGTCACGAATTACCTTGAATTTCCCTCTCTTGTCTTCCTGAAAAAGGTTGCCGAACATCTCACTTACTTCTTCTTGTTGCTGACGCAATGTGTCGAAGAATTCCTCGGCCACCTGATCTGCTACCAGTTCAATCCCGGCCCCGACGCTGTTGACGCTCGCTTCGGCCAGGCTATTATCAGCAACATAGCCACTGAGCTTGGCCGTGATCAGGCCGATATAGTTGGACTCCACCACCCTGTTGACGCCCGGGACCCCGGCCATGTAGAAGGATTGGGCGGCAATCACCAGGCCCTCCAGGGCGTCGGGGTCGGTGATCCGATTTCCCTTCTCGTCCTTCGGTGGGTTCTCCTGGAAAATCTTCTTGTAGCGCACCGCCATCTTGTCCCAGTATTCATCCAGGGGGTATGCTTCCCACTGCCCGTTGCGATAGCGATAGGGCCCCCAGTTCATGCTGGCCAGGGTGTCCAGAGAGGCTTTCTTTCTATCCATGTTCACCGTGACCTGGCTGCCGGAGATGGCAATGACGCCGCCCACCATATCCAGGGCGGCGGTGCGGTAGTGTTCCTCGCGGGCGAAGAGGAGGGTGGGCGCATCGGTGCGGGCACTGCCGCCGCTGGTGAAGTAGGTCTTGAGGATGTCGGGGGTGATCTCCGATGGAATCTTGGCCAGGTAGTCCTGATGGTCGTAGGAATAGGTCTTCACCCGCAGCGCGTTCCGAGGGATGCCCCACAGCTTTTCTGAGGAGACGTAGCTGTTGCTCTGGTTGTCGAAGCGGCCGCTAATGGTCTCATCGGCTACGGTCCTTCCCCCTCTGGCGCTGACGATACCGATGTCACGAATCTTGTTGCCATTCTGATCGCGGGGAGAGGTGAAGGTCTTCTGCAGACCATCGGCGAGTTTCCACAGACGGTCGTCGGCCTTGAGATCATTGTCCGTGTTGGGGTCTTCAAAGGCCACGGCGATGTCCATGCCGCGGTCTTCGCGCACGCTCAGGCCGGTCAGCGTCCACTCCTCGGGATAGGAGTGGACCACGTTGGTGTTGCCGGCGTCGTCCAGCATTTGCACCAGCCAGACCACGCGCACCTCGTGAGCGCTGCCCCACTGGGTGGGATCGTTGGGCCAGTAGATCATGCGGCCGGCAAAGGCGGCCTTGCCACCGCCGGTCTCATCTTTGACCAGGTTGAGAGGGATATAAGCCACCATGTTGCCTTTGTCATCCGCGTCGCGTACGGCGATGCCATGGGTTTGCAGCTTCTCCAGGTCAATCATCCTGCCGGCATACGGGCCATTGGGAATGTCGCCCAGGTTGGCGCAGGTGGATTTGTCGCCCTTGCTCAGTTTGATATAATGGCCGCCGTCCACCAGCGTGAGCACATCGCGGCCGGCCAGGTCCCAGGATCCACCGCTGGAGACGTCTTCCAGCTTGTACTCCCTGTTGCCCGGGGACGAGCAAAGGCCGGTATACAACTCAACGGTAACACCGCTGGTGGTGTTCTCAAACTGGAAATCGAGCCTGGTGCGGTACCCTAGTTCCCTGAAGTTGACCGTGGCGCTAATCCAGCGGGTGGCTCCGTCCCACCCCTCTATCTGGCGGGTGGCCTGCGGGGTGGTCAGCGGCAAGGCTGGGATCTTGCCGCCGCCGGCCGGCATCTTGATCTCCAGCATCGGCGCCAGGCGCATGTCCCCGTTCCAATTGGCGTTATCGCTGGGCGGTTTGGGGTTCATCAAGTCGGCGAAGGTGGTGTTTTTGGTACGCTGGATCTGGCCTTCTTTGTCGCCGGCGGGCCAATCGAGCACGTTCATGGCGTAGGAAAGGTGGTCGGGATTGGCAGGTCGGATCTGAAAGTCCACGAAGACGGGGTAGCCATTGCTGCCGCTCTTCTTCTGCAGGTTGTCCACGACGAGCTTGAACGGGTTGGACTGGCCAAAGCCGTCTAGCTTTTTGTTGGGTGCCAGGTCCACCCGGTCGGAGACGCCGTCGTTGTCGTTGTCGCGGTCGAAGAGGTT
>JBHHTZ010000054.1:0-12245 GCA_046753605.1 Anaerolineae bacterium | reverse complement strand
TACTCTCGGGGGTGAGCGGAACTGGTCCGGCTGGCGCCGTTGGCGGAAGGATCACGGGTCCCGACGGCGCAGTCCCGGCGGCCGGCGGGGGCTCCGTCGCGGTAGGCAGCGGGGTCGGCGTCGCACTCCCCGCAAACACGGACGTTGGACCCGACGTGGCGGTGGGCGGTCGGTGGGTCGGTGTGCGGGTGGGTGGCAGCGTTGCAGTCGGCGGAACAGTCTCCGTCGGCTCCACAGCCGCGGTGGGGGATGGCGCCACCGGCGTTCCCGGCACGCCATCGGGTCCTACTTCCCAGTCAAACCCCACACTGATCTGGCCGTTGCGCTTGAGTTGTATGGTGTACGTCCCATCGAGCCAGGCTCGCTCAACTTCGGTATCGAGGCCTTCCCGAGCACGACTCACCGCATCCACGGCATCCGTGACCAATGTCTCCAGTTGATCCATTGCCGCGTCCAGGTCATCATCCATGACCTCGTTTATGATCAGTGTGCCCTGCGCATCGACTTCTGCCACCAGATCGCGAGCCTCCCCCAGACGATCCAGCGCTCCCAGGGACAACGGGTAACGTTCCAGCGCCGCCAGGACGCTGTCCAGAGTTCTAGCCACGTTGACCACACTGGATGCACGGACACGTTTGGCGCTGGCACTCGATGCCTGGTGCGCCATAGCTTCGGCTTCTTGCAACTCGTCCGACTGGGTCTGAGCTGCCGACACATAGCCGGCGAAAATATCTCGTCCGGTAATCTCGACATCGCTTTCGCCTGACCCGTCGTAGATGTCAGAGTGATCGAACAACACAACGCCGGCGCCTGCGAAGACTATCACTTTCAACTCAGTTTGCGCGGTGTCTTGATAACTGACAACCGCATACGCCTTCGCTGTCCCCGATCGAATCGCTGATACTTCCTCGCCTCCGGGCGAGGTGCTCATGTATAGATGGGCCGATACATCGGCAAAGGCAACCCATCTACTCAGGCAGACGAGGATGGCAACCTGTCCAACGATCGCAAGGAATGACAGGAGCGCGCCAGGCAAGGTTGTCGATAGACGCAACCTAGACACAGCCAACGCCTGGCTTGATCAGCTTTCCGCTGTCATGAAGCCACGCACTGCCCAGGCAATGATACTGAGCAGAAGGAGCACGACGACACCGACTCCAATCAGGATGACTGGGGATAGACCGGGCGTCGTCTGAGCAGGTGCGGTGCTTTGGGCGCCTTCCTGGATCGGGCTGGTGCTGACACTACTGCCGGCTGTAGACTCCGAGCCGGCCTCGCCCTGCTCCAGCGGGCTGATCGGAGCCTGTCCCCCGCTGGTATCCTCGGCCGGCAGCGGCACATCACCCACGACCCACTCCCAGCCGGCAGTTATGTAACGCTGATCGCCAAATCGGATGATCGTATCATACACACCATCCGGGAAACTCGCCGACCCCGGCCCAGGGATCTCGACGTTAGCTGTGCCGGTTCCGCTGTAGGTTTCCTGGCCGTTGAAAATCACTGCGCCTTGCTGCTCTTCACTACGAATCTCGGCGATGATCTCTACCGGGCCGTCCGTCTCGTAGTCAAACACAAGGTAGATCGTGTCTATGCCGGCCGGGAACTCTCGTACCTCCGCTCCATCCGGCTGATCTGACATGTGTGGAATACCCACCAGCGGCGAATCCGGCTGTGCCAGAGCAATGCCAATTGTCGTCAGGCTGAGGCACAAGGCCACGATAATCACCTTGACGGTTCGTCTTTTCATTTTTGCGTTCCCTCCTCGCTGATCTCAGCAGATCACGTGCCCTGTGACGGGGCAGTTTCGACACAAAAAGTCCTCCCTCCGCCCAACCTGAGGGAGGACCCTGCAATCGTCACAAAGTGCCTGCTGGGGCGAGACAGGCGACGATGATTATTCTATTCTGGTAAGTCGCTGAACGACGGCACCGACTGCGCCAAGCAGTGCCAGCATCCATGCCAGGTTCACCATTGCGAAACGCGTCTGGCCACTCGTCGTGACTAGCGTGACGCCCGGCGGCGGCTTGCCTCCTGGCGGCGGTGGAGGTGGCGGCACGCCCGGCGTGGCCGTGCCGGCTGGCGGTGTATCTGTCGCGCCCGTCGTCGGCGTCGCCGTACTAGCTGGCGGCGTATCTGTCGCGCCCGCGGCCGGCGTGCCCGTTGGCGCTGGCGCCGCACCCGCCGCGAAATTCACCCGAAGCAGGCCGGCGGCCTGCCACACGAACAGCGCGTCCTCCTCCGCCTCCGCTGGCGGCTCGTAGCGCACTCTCAGGATAACCGAATCGCCATCCCGGACAAGAGATTCTAGTACATCCAGGCCAGCTTTGTCAAGATACCAGACAGTCTCGACACCAGCGCCCAGGTTTTCGACACTGTGATCCGGCGCCAGTGTCACCCTGGCAGCCGCTGTCGCGATGTCGGAATAACCCCGGTCGGACCACCCTTCCGCCATATCGCCGTTGAGCACATCCAGGGTCCACACGCCGGCAGATGCTTCGGCCTCCCAGCGCGCTCCTGTCAGCACGACGGCCGCGGCCCGGATGTTTGACTCGTCGGGAATCTCCGAAAGGTCAAACTGCGCCGCGCCCAGGTAATCCTGGCCGGCCTGAGCGCCGACCCAGATTTCTCCCTGGCCGAAGTGGTTGCCGCCAGGCTCGTCGCTCACGACCCACCCTGTGCCAGCGGCGACAGCCGGCACGTCCAGCGTGGTCGTCTCATCGGGCGGCGAGACCGTGAAGATGATGTCCACCCTCTGAGGGCTACCATCAACGCCGTCGGCGGTGATGGTGACGCGACCGGTGTATGCGCCGGCCGGCAACCCAGCATTGTCCACGCCGACGTGCAGCAAGAACGGCGTTTGGCCGCTGCTGGTGGACAGCTCCACCCAAGGTGCATCCGTTGTTGCGCGCCACGCGGACGCCAGAACTGTGTTATTGGAAATGAGCACGCGCTGTGCCGCCGGGTTCGATCCGCCCTGCACAGCGGCAAACGTCAGGGCTATCGGCTGCACCTCCAAGCGGGCCGGCGGAAACGCCGTAGGTGTAGGCGGCGAATCGACGCCGCCCACCGTCCACTCAACGGCTCGCGTGAGGTACTGGCCGGCATAGTACAGCGTCGTAACATACGGCCCATCGGGGAACGCAGTTTGTCCGGTTGAAACGGGAATGGATGCGATCCCACTGCCAACGAATGTCTGAGTCTGCTCGAAGACCACCGTGCCCTTGTAGTTGGACACGACGACCCGCACATTCTCGAAGACAAAGTCGGTGTATTCAAATACGACGTAGACCGTTTGTATTCCCGGTGGAAAATCGGTCTGGGCCGATCCCTCTGCCGTTTCGCTCATCCACAGCGCGTCGAGATCACTGGCCACAGTCACTCCCGTGACCACGATGCCGAGCAGAATGAGAACCAACGCACCCAGTATGACGCGTCTCACGTGTCAGGCCCCCTTTCGGGTGATCGCACTGCTCTCGCAGTCGGTACGCGACCACTGTAATGCAACGATCGCATTGTGCAATACTCCATCTCGCCTAACACAACGGGCTGACCGGGTCAGCGTTATGCGATTCCACCGACCGCCCTGGCTCGGCGCCAGGGCGTCTAGGTTAGACCCTAAAGGTTTCCGAAAACCTTTAGGGTCCGTCGTCTACGTCGCGTAATGATACGCCGTTTACCCCCTTGCTACTGGACGCTTGACCTATCGCCCCTTGCCGTTTTACCTACGAACGACCGGCGCGAGACTGGCCGCCGGCACGACTTGCCTTCGCTCAGTCCAGACGGATGTAACGCACCGCTGTCCCCGAAGTTACGGGTGGGTGAAGACGATTGCGCACACAGCCCTCTCCCCCCTAACCCATGCGCGTCAACTTAAGCGCTCTAGCGACCGCCGGTCGAGTAGCCGAAGCGGCGTCCTGAGCTCGTCGAAGGGGCGTATCGAGACCAAGGGAGCGGGGTCTCGCGAAGCCGCTTGGTCTCGATACGCGGCTGAAGCCGCTACTCGACCGGCGCTCCCGGCTTAAGTTGACGCGTATGCCCCCCTAACCCCCCTCTCCCAAATCTGGGCGAGGGGGGAACGAGGCTCCCCTCCCCCAATCTTGGGGGAGGGGCTGGGGGTGGGGCTTACGGATTCTTCATCACGAGCGGCATGAATGTGTGGTGCCTTGCCGGCGGCGTCGTGGTGGCCGACGGGGTGGGGGTGGGGGTGGGGGTTGGTGTGGATGTCGGTGTGGGCGTGGCCGGCGATTGGGCAAGATACCACCGGGCCGTATCGCGGCAGCAATCAGGATGAACAGGATCGGAGTAAAACGCCGTCAGTTCATCCCCATCCGACACTTTCAACATGCCTTCATCCTGGTTGCTTCCCGTGCACAGCCAGCAGAAGTAGAGATTGCGTCCGGCAGCAGTAGACGTGAACAATCCCGAGCTGACGCCAGTCTCACGGACCGTTATGGCAATGCCTCGCGGGTCGGTATCGCTGCTGACGTAGACCGGAATGGTCTCTGCCTGGCCCGGATGCGTGTTCGCATTGGGATCCAGCACGGTCAGCACCGCTTCCGCCTGGTCTGACGCGTATTCCTCGCGGTCGAAGGCGACCCAGGCCGGCGGCGTTGCGGTCGGGGTTGACGTCGGGATCGATGTCCTGGTCGGTGTGGCAGTCGCCGTAGGCGTCAGCGTGGCCGTTGCCGTTGGGGTCGGGGTGGGGGCTTGAGCGTACCAGCGGGCATCCGCCGGCTCCAGATCGGCAAAGATGGCTTCGATCCAGTCGCCGTCACTCACATGAATCTGCCGCAGAGCAGGGTTACTCGCGGTGGTGGAGAAGCCCAGACTTCCTGTGAACCGCCCGCTATTGCTGCTGGTCTCCGTCAGCGAAAGTCGCAGACCGGGCAGCGACGGCTCCGTCTGACTGCGAACGTGAACATTGATGTGTTCCACGATGATCGGATCCAGATTCCGCCGCCCATCAGTGACCTCAATCACCGCCTCGGCGCTGGCCGTGTAGTAGGCCGGCTGGTCGAAGGAAATGCCGGGCGTGGGGGTGGCCGTAGATGTTGCTGTTGGCTCCCGGGTGGCGGTCGGCGTCGCGGTAGCCGTGGGCGTTGCGGAGGCCGTGGGCGTGGGTGAGATGCGCGGTGTGGGAGAGGGCGTCCACGTAGCGCCCAGGACGCGATACACCAGGTGCAGCACCGGTTTCTTGGCCGGGACTTCCGGGTCATAGCCCGTGTACCACGAGAAGCTCTGGAACTGGTCCACCAGCGGGCCGTCCAACCGGAGTGACACCTGGCCGGCCGCCAGCCTGGTTTCCAGAAAATCTCGTGCAGCCGGACTGAAGACAAACCGATTGGTGACGTCGGCCGCCAGGTCTTCCGGAAGCATCGGCGTACCGACGGGCACGACAGTCGCCGGCTGCTCAACCAGCGTCCGGTATGTGGGGAAATAGGGATAACCTCTCCCGGTCCACGTGCCGTCAGCCGTCCCGTCGAGGATCTTCAGTACCCATTCCCCGCCCAGTTCGGGATGCAGATTGCTGCCGGACAGGCCAACAACGTCTAGCCCGGCTGCCGTGATCTGGGCATTGGCCGGCACGCTGCTCAGATCAAAATGGAAGGCCCCGTAGAGCTTCTGTCGCCCCTGGATGTTATGGCTCCCGGACCACACCGCGTAGTTGCCCAGGAGATTCTTGTCGGGGAGATCGGAGCTAACAGAGCCAACGTCATACTGGCCCGGCACAGCCGTCACCGGGACGATGGTCGCCCAGGGGAATTCCGTGGGTGTGGGAGTTGGGGATGGTGTCACTGGCGTCCCTGTGGGCGATGGGCCGGGCGTGGGCGTCAGCGTCGGTGAGCCGGGCGTCGGCGAAGGCGGCCAGGTGGGTGTTGGCGTGAAATTCGCCCGATACCAGCGCGCCTCGTCCGTGAACGTCTCCCCTCCGGTCTGATATTCGGCGATAAGCAGGTCCTCATTGGTGACTTGCAGGATATTCTCCACATCGTCACTGCCGGTACATGTTTCACAGAAGCGGACGCTCGTGCCGGCCTGGTCTGTGCTGAAGCTTGCCAGCCCGGCTCGCCCAAGATCAACGTTGATTCCCTGTTGATCTGTCTGGCTGTAAACCCGGACGGATACAGCCGGCCCATCGACGCCAGGGTCCACGACGGTCAGTCTGGCCGCTTCGTCTCCGTTGTAGGACTCCTGGTTAAACTGGACGGAAACACCGACGATCCACTCGATCTGCTGGCGCAGCCGGCTGCTCGCTTTTGGCGAGTCCAGCCAGTAAAGCGTCGAACGATACGCCGTGCTGGGGATCACGCGACCAACCCCGGCTGCCCATTCAACAGAGTACCACTGGTTAAGCGGCAGGGTGATCGGCCCCGAGTCGAAGGCCAGGCCACCGGTGGCATCATTCACGACGGAAACGCTCACCGTGAACTGCTGTGAGGGATCCCAGGCCGGGCCACACGGCGTGCGAAATACGGCGTGAACCGCCGGAATGTTATCCTCAAAGATGAACTGCGGGTCGGGTGGGTTCTGGGGGTCATCCAGGGGCGTTTCACTCATGTACAACTGGAAGTCCCGCGAACCTATGGGGAACGCGGGGCAGGTATCCTCGGTTGGTGAGGGCGTCACCTGCAATAGAGCCTCTCCACCACTCACCGGCGGATTGTTGGCGCCCATGTTGCCCATGAGCAGTAGGCCGGCACAAAAGCCGGCCACAAGCGTCAGACGCACCAGTCTTCCCACGTTGAATGCACCTCCATTCTGAGCTCGGGAGCCAGGGGGCAGGGGAGCACGGCTTGATCCATGCCGTGGATCCCAATATCATCACCTACAACGAACTCAGGGCAACAGGGTTATGGAGTGCCCGAGGCCAGCAATGACTGAATGAAGCCCTGAAGGGCCGGCTGCTGAGCCGGCGGCGCATAGCTCAGGGCCAGTCTGGCCTCGGCCACGGCATTCTGAATCTGGCCGAGGTCGCGGTAGAGCAGCGCCAGGTTCTGGTGAATGGTATAGTCCGTTGGCTGTAGCTGCGCTGCCCGCTGCTGGGCCGTCACCGCTTCGACGAGCCGGCCCTCCACCCGATAAAGGTCTGCCAGCGCGCGATACGCCTCCGGCCGATCAGGCTCCAGCTCGATGGCCTGCTGGTACATCTGCACCGCCTGCTCTGTCTTGCCGCTGCGGTGGTAGAGAATGCCCATCTGGAAATATGCCTGTGCATCGCGTGGGTCCAACTGGAGAGCAGCGCGGAACTTGTCCGAGGCCGCATCTGCCTCGCCCTGTGCTTGCAGAACCTGGCCCCATTCGACGAGCACTCTTGGGTCCATCGGCATTTCGGAGGCTGCCTGCCGGTAGAGATTCGCAGCCTGATCGAGCAACGTTGCCCTGCGGGCGGCGTCGCTGGTCGCCTGACCCCACAGCAAGTACAGGTGTGCCAGATTGAAGCGATGTGCCGCATCGGCCGGATTGAGAGCCGCAGCTTGCTGGAATGCCTGCGAGCCGGCCTGGAACAGAGCATCCCGCTCACCAGCATCCTGGGTCAGGCGGGCAGCCGTGGCGTATGCTTCGCCCAGATGCTGCTGATACACGTCCACATCAGCCGACTCCTCGGCCGCCTGCCGGTAGAAGGCCAGTGCCTCGGGCCACTGGCCGGCCTCCGCACTGGCCTGGGCCGCCTCCAGGTAGATGTCAGCGTACAGCGGCCTGACGAACAACCATGCCACCAGCCCAAGAACCACAACCCCCATCGTGGCATACCCAAGCGTCATCCAGACCGGCGAAGTAACTTTTTCAGCCGGCCGGCGCGGCAGCAACGCCACGATAACAACCAGCGAGGTTAGCATCCAGAGGGCGTAGAGATTCAACAGAGTCAGTGCATCACCGCCCAGAATGGGTACAACCGCCCGCAGCGCGATGAACAGCACGACCCACACAAGGGAAACCAGCGGGTACAGCCAACCTGTGCCGGGCCTGGAACCGGCATCCGGCGGCGAGAGCCACAGCAGGCCGGCCAGCACCCACGCCCCAATCAGCAGCGCCCAGCGCCCAGCGGCCGATGTGGGCACGCTGGCGCCGGGCAGCAGGAGCACGCTGAAAGCCAGAGTGGAAAGCATCACCCCACCCAGCAGCCCCAGGACGGCCGCCTGGGGGTCCCAGACCAGCGTGATGCCGCCTGGTTCCCGTCCTGGAGATGAGATCACCGCCTGGACGGCGTCTTTTTCGCGTGTAAGGGACAACACGACCAGCAGGCCCGCCAACACCCAGAAGACGCTCTCCGTTGCCGTCACGCGGATGCCGACGCTGGCCTCGACCAGATGGCCGGTCAGCGCTGCCAGCAGGCCGGCGATGAGAATCGAGCGATCGCTGAGCACGGCACCTTCGTCGAACTGGACACCCCATAGCAGTGAGAGGAGGAATGCCGCCAGCGCAGCCGCCATGCCCAGGGCGACTCCCAGGCCGGCAAAAGTCCAGTCACCCGCTACCAGCCGAGGGACGAGGGCCCCCAGGCCAACGCCGGCCACAGTCAGCGCCAGCCAGCGGTTGCGCAATCGGGGGCTCTCGACCAGGCCCAAACTCCGCAAGCCGGTATAGAACAGGGCAATGAACAGCAACAAAACACTGGCTACACCGGCCAGGCCGGTCGTCACCAGCGTTTCCAACACCAGGCTGTGGGCCCGATCCGGCAGGCGTTCCGGCTCCAGGCGGCGCAGCTCGGGCTGATAGGTCCGAAGCAGCGCTGCTTGCGTTGACTCCGGGCCGAAGCCCAGCGCCAGACGAGCCGGCTGGCCGGCAAAGCGATCCACCACGCTCTCCCAGATCAGAAGGCGCACGCGCGCCGACTCGCTCTCCATAATCTGGCCAAAGCGCCCAATGACGGGTGCGCCCTGCAGCGACGCCAATGGCGTATTCGGCAGCGCCAGCAGCGTCACCACGAGAACGCCGATGATAGCAACGGACGACAGGCCAACAGCAAACCAGCGCCGGCGGCCTTGAAGCGCCCACAGGAAAAGGAATACGAACCCGCCAGTCAAGATCCCCAACACAGGCCCGCGACTGCGGGAGAAGACCGCAGCCGCCAACTGCAACACCAACAGCACAACGTATCCGAGCAGCCCGCCCCACCGCACGCCGGCGGTTGCGACTGCATAGCGCACGATTTGGGACAGGGTCAGAGGAATGATCATTACCAGATAGGCGCCCAGAAAGATGGGATTCGAAAGCGTCCCATAGACGCGGGCTGGCGACAGGCTGCGCAGAGGCAGGGGGTCGAGGCCGGCGAACTGGATAACCGACAGCAAGGCCACAGGGACGCTGGCAACGAGTAGGGTGCTTATTAACCGCCGGCGACGATCAGCACGGCTGGAGATGTTGAGCGTCACGAAGAACAGGATCAGGTAGCTCAGTGTGGTTAGAATCCCCTGGCCACGCTGATACGATCCCCACAGGCTGACCCGGGGCATGATGGAGGTGATGCCGGCGATTACGGTCGCTAACCCAACCAGCAAAGCGACGAGGAACACGGGCTGTTCCCGAAGGGCAATGGTCTGTGCGTGTGGACGGGCCTGGTGGCGGGGCGACGGTCGCCCATCAATCCTGCGCGCTTCCAGGTAGCGGACCAGCCAGGCGGCGGCCGCGATGGCGGCCAGTGCTCGCGCCAGGGTCACTTTCTCGCCCTCGAACACGCGGGCGCTGTACGGGTTTAGGAAGAGGGAAATGGCGAGCACAGCCACCAGGATGGCGGCCTCCATCGTCTTGTCTGCGAGCCGGCTGATTCGTGTGTGCATGGACAGAATTATACCAGACCCGAGAGGCAAGGTCTAACTTACAGCGCTCAACGGCTGCCCGACAACTTGCCTACGCGCCCCCTTCGCTAACATTTTCACGTATCCCGCCATTCCCTTCGGCGTCCTATTCAGCGAGCAGAAGCTTGACCCTGGCATCTGTCTCTGGTATACTCCACCCTTGCCAGTACCATCTGTGGCCCGTAATGCGCGCCTGACCTGTCAGGTGCGTTCGTTTGTATGAACACATTCCATCTCGCTCTTCAGGAGGATCGGTTTTGAACCAGCGCCGCACGGCATCTGGCACATTGAAGCTTCGCATCCTGTTCGTTGCCATTCTTATCCTCGGCGTAATCCTCATCAACTGGCCGGCCTCGCCCACCCGCCCCCGGTCAACAACAGCCCAGGGCGTGACGCCGTTCCCGCCCGAGGGTGACTGGTACACCTACGCCAATGGTGACGACATCCTCACGCTGGAACTGCAAGGCGATGTCCTCTGGGCCGGCACGCGGGCCGGCGGGGTGGTCCGCTGGAACACCACCGACGGCGCCTTTGTACAATACCTGAAACCCCAGGACGGTCTGGTGGGCAACACCGTGCGCGACATAGTCATCGATTCCGAAGGCAACAAATGGTTCGCCACGAACCACGGTCTGAGCGCCCTGAATGACAACGGGACACCCGAAAAGGGCGATGACGTGTGGTACACATTCACTCGCGCGACCACGGCCGGCAACCTGCCCTCCGACCGCGTCAGCGCTGTCGCCTTCGACGAGGCCGGCTACCTGTGGATCGGCACTGCCCAGGACTGGGACAGCGAGACTTCGGCCTATGTAGGCGGCGGCCTGGCCAAGGTTGATACCAAGGGCACGCTGGACCCAACCGACGACGAGTGGCTCTATGTCTACACGGTTGACAACACGATCACTCATAGCCACGGAGATGTCACCCTTGGCCTTGCGTCGGACAATATCACCGACATTCTGCCGGTGGCTGGCAATCGCGTGTGGGTGGCTACGGGGCGGCAGTGGGTGTTCAATCCGCCCACCCAGAACGATCCGGTCGGGCACTGGGTTCAGCTCTACGGTGGGCTGAGCCGGCTGGACCACGCCGGCACCACCGATGCCGAAGACGACGACTGGGAAACCTGGAACTGCGAGGAAAGCGCCCACTTTGGATGTGTCGTGAGCCATCTAAAGCTGGATGCTAACGGTTACGTCTGGAGCACGATGCGTGGCAAAGGTGTTCTGGCTTTTCGCTACGACGACGATCGCGCACTGGACTACGTGCAGTATAAAACCACCGATGGCCTGCCGACCAACGACGTGGACGCCATCGTTTTCGGCCCATCAAACGATCCCCAGTGGCAGAACACGGTGTGGTTCAGTACGTATAGCAGATCAAGCGACTACGGTCGCGGCGTGGTCATGCTGGACCATGCGGGCACCATCATGGACAAGGGGGACGATCTATGGAACGATCTGACCCGCGTGCCGGCCGGCCCCATGACTACCGAAAATGGTTTGCCAGACGATCGAGTGCAGGCGATGGTTGTGGGCGACCCTTCGACGGGCCCTTCGTCAGGCTCAGGGGGGGCCTCAGGACAGGGCAGCAAGATTTGGATGGGCACGGGCGGTATCTACGGGATGGGGCATGGCATCGCTGCCTACGACCTGGCCCAGAAAACGTTTGCGCAGCCCCTGACTACGGTCAGTTCCGTCCCTTCCACTGAGCTCATGACAGGCCTGCCGTACAACTACATCACAGACCTGGCGGTGGGCCAGGAAGGCACGCGATGGGAAAACTACGTGTGGGTCGGCACGGGCAACAAGCGGGAGCGTAAATACGGCGCCGGCGCTTTACTCCTGAACACTCAAGGCACGCGTGACCCTTCAGATGACACGTGGACCCGGTTCACCAAAGAATCAACTGACGACGACGGCGAGAAACCCTGGACCGGCCTGGCCAGCAACAACATCACTGCTCTGGTGATCGACGGTGACTACGTCTGGTTTGGTACCCAGCCGGCCACCTGGGACCCCGGCCGTGGTGGCGGGTGGACGGATGGCGGATTGAGCGTCTACGATGGCGAGCAGTGGACGATCAGAACCGACGACAACACCGGCGGTCAATATGCCGGCATGCTCGACGACAGAATATCAGCCCTCGCCATCGGCTGTGAGGGAAAACTGTGGATCGCTCTGGGCAGTTTGCGGGACAACAGCGGCCTCGGTTTCAACATACTGGACACCATGGGCGACCCACACGACCTGAGCAATGACGAATGGGGAACACCAATCCAATACACGACCATTCCGTCGAATCTGGTGACGGGGATTGCCACCGATTGCGCCCACAACCAGTTGTGGATTGCCACCTCGCCTTTCTTCACCGGATTCGGCACGCAGGGGGGTGGCGTGGCCCGATACGAGTACGACACCGGCCGATGGACCTCGTGGATCGCCAGAG
>JBHHTZ010000053.1:0-12350 GCA_046753605.1 Anaerolineae bacterium | reverse complement strand
ACTACACGCTGGCCGGGGGAGTAACAGAAGCTCCCCAGGTTACTCCCCAGGTTACAACAGAGCTCTCCAGGTTGCTGGCCGAAGGAAAGCGTCTGTCACGTGATGAAATGATCGAACTTCTTGTGGCCCTCTGCGCTGAGCACCCCCGGACAGCTCGCGAGCTGGCCCAGTTGCTCCACCGAAACATGAAATACCTGCGGGATACCTATCTCTCGCCGCTGGTGCGAGAGGGGCGACTGCAATTGACCGGCCCGCCCAATGATCCCAACGTCGCTTATCGCGCTGCCGGCCAACCTGAGGCCGAGCGAGGAGGGAACCGACCATGACCACCGCCATTTCCTACGACCGCGCCCTGCCCGCACGCCCTATACCCGGCCGGACCAGTATCTGGAGAAGCTGGTCGCAGGAGACTACGCCGTGCGGCAAGGCTGTCGCTCCAGCGACATGGTTGGGTGGGCTGGTGGATCATACGGTTGGTGGAGAAGAGACCGATCTATTCGCCTCGCCAGCAGCGACAACGATCTGCTGGTGTTGCACCCGTTTGCCGGCATTCCCATCGTGGAGCCGGCCACGTTCTTGCAGATGTTAAGATGAAGAGGAATCCGCTCGCCCGTAGCACGGGCCGGCTGCGCTGCACCTGTGACGGACTTCAGTTCGGAGGTTTACGATGCCAGGGGAACCGGTTGACTACGTTACCAAAACCACACCCAACATCACGGAAGAGCATGTCGAGCGCCTGAAGGCGATCTTCCCCGAGTGCGTCACCGAGGGCAAGATCGATTTCGAGATGCTGCGGGCCACCCTGGGCGACGCCGGCGCGCTGGCCGGCCAGGACGCCTACACCTTCACCTGGGCCGGCAAGCAGGACGCCTTCCGCGCCATCCAGACCCCCAGCGCGGCCGCGCTCAGGCCGGCCCCGGACGAGTCCATCGACTTCGAGAACACCCACCACATCTTCATCGAGGGCGAGAACCTGGAGGTGCTGAAGCTGCTCTACAAATCCTACTTCGGCCAGGTGAAGATGATCTACATCGACCCGCCCTACAACACCGGCCACGACTTCGTGTACCGCGATGACTACCGCGAACCGCGCCGCGCCTACCTGGAGAAGACCGGCCAGGTGGACGCCGAGGGCAACCTGCTGACCAGCAACCCCGAAACCAGCGGCCGCTACCACTCCGCCTGGCTCTCGATGATGTATCCGCGCTTGTTCCTGACCCGCCAGTTGTTGAGGGAAGATGGCGTGATCTTTGTCAGCATTGATGACACCGAGATGCATCATCTGCGGTTGCTGATGAATGAGATATTTGGTGAAGAGCAGTTCATTGGTGCTTTGATATGGAAAAGCAGGCACAACGTAGACAGTCGGGCTACAACTGGCTTTTCAGGTGATCATGAGTACGTATTGGCCTACGGCCGCAAGCTTCGCGGTCGTGCGATAGACAAGAGCAAATACTCAAATCCAGACAACGATTCACGGGGGCTGTGGATGAGCGACAACATGGTAGGCCTTGCGTCTGCTGAGAAACGTCCGAATCTGCATTATGACCTCATTGATCCGAAGACTGGGATCAACTACGGTTGTCCGGCTAAAGGTTGGCGGTATGCAAAGTCCACAATGGACCAACTCATTGCAGAAGGGCGGGTTTTGTGGCCGTCAAGTCCCGATGGTCGCCCCCGTCACAAGAAATTCCTGTCTGAACTCAGGAGCGAGTTTACTGGATTGTCGTCAATTCTCGATGTGCCGACCACAAGTGCCGGCACGCAGGAAATTCGTGAGTTACTTGGCTCTGACGTCTTTGATTTCCCCAAACCATTGGGGTTGATCAGGCTACTTGTAGAACAAGCAACGTCAGGCGACGAGATTGTGCTTGATTTCTTTGCCGGATCTTGTCCAACAGCAGAAGCGGTGTTGGAACTTAACCGCGCAGATGGGGGCAATCGGCGATTCATCATGGTTCAGCTTCCGGAACCGACGCCTGATGGTTCCCCTGCACAAGAAGCTGGCTACGAAACTGTTGCCGAGGTCGGCAAAGAACGTATCCGGCGGGTCATCGCCAAGATGCAAGAGCCAGCGAAGGACAACGGCCAACTGCCGCTGGACATGCGCGAGACGCCGGCGGACCTGGGCTTCAAGGTGTTCAAGCTGGCCCCGTCCACCTTCCGGCAGTGGGAGCCGCCGGCCGGCCAGGAACCGGAGGCGCTGGAACAGCAGTTGATCCTCTTCGAAGGCGGGCTGGAGGCCGGCGCAGAGCCGCTGGACGTCATCTACGAGGTCATCCTCAAGGAGGGCCACGGCCTCAACGCGCGCATCGAGCCGCTGGCGCTGGAGACGAACCAGGTTTACCGCGTGACGGATGAGGCGAGTCAGGTGACCGGCACTTCGGAAGTGCCGGTCACCTCCGGCGACGAACGCTCCTTCTACATCTGCCTCGACGACGAGATCCACGATGCCACCATCGACCGCCTGGACCTGGGCAGGGAGACCGTCTTCATCTGCCTGGACACCGCCCTGGACGACTCGAAGAAGGTCAACCTGACCATGCAGTGTATTCTGAAGGTGATTTGATCGGTTTCTTGATAGCGAACGTGAGAAGGCGGATCGTTACCTACTCACCCTCCCGCAGGTTCGCAGCCTCTCTGGCCGAGAATCGCTGCTTCAAGGCCGTTTTTCGGATGCAAAACCACGGCGCATCGCAACCTGCGGGAGGGTGGCTGAGCAGTAACGCGGGTCGCTTGGATGAACGGATCACCCGGCTCAGCGGTCAATCCGTACATCCGAGAAATCCGTGTTCTCCTGATGGAGAGGACAAATGACAACAAGAAAATCCAAAAGGTCTAAACGAAAACGGGGGCGGGGGCGTGCGCAGAAGCAAAAACGAGCCAGGAGCTTGAAGAGCAGGTTGGAGAAAGGCCCTCTTCGCGGTCAGAAGGTCGTCTACGAGCCGAGCGGACACGTCAAAATGTCCGATATACTGGACGACTTCGTAGAACCATACGTCGGATTCACCGATACAGAAGAGGAATACCGGGAATTGCTCTCAGTGGCAATCGTAGCATGGAATGCCTCCTTGCTGCCCGAGGAAGATCGACAAGATATGATCGACAGCATCATCGAAGGGATGCCGGCCCTGACCGAGGAGTTGGAAGAGGATTTCAGGGAAATCGTGAAGGAGTTGATGGAACGAAAGCGGCGGCATTTCTCCGAGTACAGGCGGATGATCATCGATTTCGAATTGACAGATACGGGAAGCGGCTACCATCTAACTGTTGCCTCATTACTCAATGAACTGCCCGACGAAAAACCATGAAATTCCGCTTCGATCCTGACCTGGAATACCAGACCAAAGCCATCCAGGCGGCGGTGCGCCTCTTCGAGGGCACACAACTGCTGGACCGTGGTTTTAGCCTCATCTCCGAGAACGGCGTCGTCGGCAACCGGCTCACGCTGAGTGACGCGGCGCTGCTGGCCAACCTGCGGGCGGTGCAGCAGGACCCGGACCTGCACAATGGCCGGCCTATCCCGCCGTCCGCGTCCCTGGACAGCCGCGACTTCTCCGTCGAGATGGAGACCGGCACCGGCAAAACCTACGTCTACCTGCGCACCGCCCTGGAGCTGCACCAGGCCTACGGCTTCCGCAAGTTCATCGTCGTCGTCCCCTCGGTGGCCATCCGCGAGGGGGTGCTCAAGACCCTCCAGATCACCCGCGAGCACTTCACCCGCCTCTACGACCACCTGCCCTACCGCTTCTACCAGTACGACTCGGGCAACCTGGCCCGCGTGAGGCAGTTCGCCGCCAGCAACGACGTCGAGATCATGGTCATGACCCTCGACTCCTTCAACAAGGACACCAACATCTTCAACCGCCGCATGGACCGCATGATGGGCCTCAAACCGCTGGAACTGGTGCAGGCCAGCCGGCCCATCCTGATCCTGGACGAGCCCCAGAACATGGAGAGCGAGATCGCCCGCACTGCCCTGGCACGACTCGACCCGCTCTTCACCCTGCGCTACTCGGCCTCCCACCGCGAACTCTACAACCTGATCTACCGCCTCACGCCCATCGACGCCTACAACCTGCGCCTGGTCAAGCAGATCGAGGTGGCGTCGGTGGTCCAGGATCACGACCAGAACAATGCCTACATCCAGTGCCTGGCGGTGGAGGCGAAGAAAACCGTCATCAGTGCCCGCCTCAAGGTGTTCGTCCGCCAGCGGACCGGGCCAGTCCCGAAAATCCGCACCGTGCGGCCGGGCGACGACCTGTACGAGATCACCCATCTGGAGGCGTACCGAGGCTTTATCGTCGAGACGTTGGATGCCGGCTGGGGCGAGGTCCACTTCACCAACGGCGTCGTAGTCAGCGTGGGCGAGGAGATGGGGCCCGACCACGAAGTCATCGCCCGGGTGCAGATCGGCTACACCATCGAAGAGCACATGCGCAAGGCTCACCGCCTTCGGAAGCGGGACCTCAAGGTGCTGTCCCTCTTCTTCATCGACCAGGTGGCCAACTACACCGACGAAAATGGCTACATCCGCCGCATCTTCGAGGCCCAGTTCAATCGGCTGAAACAGCTAGACACGCCCTGGGCACGCCACTATCGGGACATGGCCGTTGCTGAAGTGCAGGGCTCCTACTTTTCCGAGTACAAGACCGAAAGCTACATGGAATCGGACCGAGACGCCTACGACCTGATCATGCGCGACAAGGAGCGGCTCCTCTCCCTGGACGAGCCGGTGGAGTTCATCTTCTCCCATTCAGCGTTGCGCGAGGGCTGGGACAACCCCAACATCTTCCAGATTTGCACCCTGAACCGCACCATCTCCACCATCAGGAAGCGCCAGGAGATTGGCCGTGGCATGCGCCTGGCCGTGAACCAGGCCGGCGAGCGCGTTTTCGACGACCAGATCAACCGATTGACTGTGGTGGCCAACGAATCATACCGCGAATACGTGGACCGGTTGCAGAAGGAGTACATCGACGAGGTGGGCAGCGGCCAGGAACCGCCGCAGCCGAAGGACGCCCGCCAGCGCCGGACCGTTCGACTCAAGAAGGGGTACGAACTCAACCCTGAATTCAAAGAGCTGTGGCGGCGCATCGCCCGCCGTACCCGCTACCGCATCCGGCTGGAGACCGACGCCCTGATCCGAGCCTGTGCGGAGGCTGTCAGACCGATTACCATCGAGCCGATCAAGGTCCGCACCGAGCGCGGGCGTGTCGATCGCATACGCGAGCGGGGCACGTTCGTAACCACCCTGCTGGGCCAGGGTGCGGTGGCGCTGGACATCGCCCACCGGGTGCCCAACGTAACCGCGCTGCTGGCCGAGGAGACCAACCTGACGCGGCGAACGCTGCGCCGCATTCTGGAGCAGGCCGGCAACCTGGACCAGGTCTACCACAACCCGGCCGAATACATCCAGCGTGCCGGCGAGGCCATCAACCGCGCCAAGCGCCGCTTCTTGGTGGACGGCGTCCAGTACCTGGAGATCGAAGACGGCTACGAGATGTCCCTCTTCGAGAACCTGGAGGGCTACGCTGACGGCCTGCTGCCCATAGAGAAGTCCATCTACGACCACGTGATCTACGACTCCCGTCGCGAGCGCGACTTCGCCGAGGCGTTGGAGGCCATGGATGAGGTGAAGCTCTTCGTGAAGCTGCCGGCCTGGTTCACCGTCCCCACCCCAATCGGCGACTACAACCCCGACTGGGCCATCGTGTTCCACATCCAGGATGAGTTTGGCGAACTGCGTGAGAAGCTGTACCTGGTCCGCGAGACCAAGGCCACCGACGACGCCGAGGAACGGCGGGGGCTGGAGAACCTGAAGATTCGGTGTGCTGGCCGGCACTTCGAGACGCTGGACGTGGACTACGATGTCGCCACCGATGCCCGGCAGTTCCGCGAAAAGGTCCTCGCCAGGTAGACAGACCCTAAAGATGTTCGAAAACCTTTTGAGGTCTGCTCAGGACTGCGCGCCCTTCATACTCAACCCAATCCGCCCGCGCTCCACATCCACCTTAATCACCGTCACATCCACCACGTCACCCACGGCCACCACATCGTACGGGTTGCGCACGTAACGGTCCGCCATCTCGGACACGTGGACCAGGCCGTCCTGCTTCACGCCGATGTCCACGAAAGCGCCAAAGTCCACCACGTTGCGCACCGTGCCCTTGAGCCGCATCCCCGGCTTCAGGTCCTCCATCTTCAGCACGTCCTGGCGCAAAATGGGCGGCGGCAGGCTGTCGCGCGGATCGCGGCCTGGCCGGCCCAGGTCGGCCAGAATGTCGGTCAGGGTCGGCGCCCCGACGTCCAGCTCCTGAGCCAACGCCTTCACGCTCAACCCCTCGTCCTGCATCATCTCGCGAATCCACGCGGCCAGGCTTGGCAGATCCCCATCGTCGAAAGTGACCCCGAAGCGCTCGAACAGCCGCTCCACCACCTCGTACGTTTCCGGGTGGATGAAGGTGTTCTCCAACGGATTCTCGCCGTCGGGGAGCTTCAGGAAGCCGGCGGCCTGCTGGAACGTCTTGGGACCCAAGCCGGCCACATCCAGCAACGCCTGCCGCGTGGCAAACGGGCCATGCTCCTCGCGGTGCTTCACGATGTTCGCGGCGACGCGGGCGGACAGGCCGGCCACGTAGCGCAGCAAGGCCGGCGATGCCGTGTTCAGCTCCACCCCTACCTGGTTCACCACCGACTCGACTACGCTGTCCAGCGTCTCTAACAGTTTCTTCTGATCCACGTCGTGCTGGTACAGGCCGACGCCCACCGAACGCGGATCGATTTTCACCAGCTCGGCCAGGGGGTCTTGCAGCCGGCGAGCGATGGAGACCGCGCCGCGCATGGAGACATCCAGGTCCGGCATCTCCTGACGCGCTAGCTCCGACGCCGAGTAGACCGAAGCGCCGGCCTCGCTCACCATGGTGTAGCTGACGCCGCGTCCTGAGCCCGTCGAAGGGCCGTTGTGACTCTCTCCGATGACCTCGGCCACCAGTTGCTCAGTCTCGCGCGAGGCCGTGCCGTTGCCGATGGCGACAACGCCAATCTCGGCCTGATCGATCAGCTTCCACAGCGTCTGTTTCGCGTTGTCCCACTGACGCTGTGGCTCGTGGGGGTAAATGGTCGTCTCGCCGATGGACTTGCCAGTCTCATCGACCAGCGCGACTTTGCAGCCGGTGCGGTAGCCGGGGTCGATGCCCATAACACGCACACCACGCAGTGGCGGTTGCAGCAACAGGTGGCGCAGGTTCTCAGCGAAGACCCTGATGGCGTGCGCGTCGGATTCCTCGGTCAGGCTGGTGCGCGTCTCGCGCTCCACCGACGGCCCCAGCAGGCGCTTCCAGCCATCCTCGATGGCCTCCGCCAGTTGCCGGGCGATTCTCGATTCAGCCTGGGGGGGATACTTCTTCTGAACCGCCGCGATGGCCGATTCGTCGGGGACTTCCACGCGCACGCGGAGAGCGCCTTGCTCTTCGCCCCGGTTCAGAGCCAGCAGTTGGTGGGGTCGGACCGCAGCGACGCGGGCGGAGAATTCGTAATATGCCTGGTAGACGCCACGCGGGTCTTTCTCGGGGTCGGCGAGGGTGGAGGTGATCTGGCCGGCAGTCTGGATCAGCCGGCGAATGTCGTTGCGGACGTCCGGGTCTTCGGCCACCACTTCGGCCACGATGTCCCGCGCGCCGGCCAGCGCATCCTCCACCGTCGGCACTTCGCCGGACAGGAAGTCGGCGGCCAGGGCTTCTGGATTGCCGGCGGCCTGGGCCAGAATCTGCTGAGCCAGGGGTTCCAGGCCCCGCTCGCGCGCAATCGTCGCGCGCGTGCGCCGTTTGGGGCGGTGGGGTCGGTACAGGTCTTCAACCTGTTGGAGGGTCGTCGCCTCCCGAATAGCCTGCTCCAGCTCGGGCGTGAGCTTGCCCTGCTCCTCGATGCTGGCCAGAACCGTCGCTTTGCGGTCCTCCAGGTTGCGCAGATAGGCCAGCCGTTCCTGGATCGTGCGCAACTGCACTTCATCCAGGCCGCCGGTCACCTCTTTTCGATAGCGGGCCACAAAGGGCACGGTGTTACCCTCGTCGAAGAGGGCAACGGTGCGCGCAACCTGCGGGTGCCCGACCTGGAGTTCGCTGCTGATCGTGGCGACGATACGATTTTCAACCATCGTGAGTAGCTTGACAATGGCACATTACGGACTCCGCTCGGCCTGGATTGTCAAATCCAGGCCAAAGACGACGAAATCACCACGGATTTGTGCTGCTCAACCGCCGGATCTGGCGATCCGGCGGGAGCGGTCCTAATGTGCCATTGTCAAAGTAGTAATCGGTGATCAGTAAACAGTAATCAGTGATCACTGATCACTGATCAGTTGTCGGTAGTGACACTCCGATCACTGATGACTGGTCACTGATCACTGTTTACTGATCACTGATCACGGCGTGGCCGACGGCACGGGCTCGGCCGGCGGCAGAGTCGGCAGCACGATCTCCGAGGTCGCGCTGGGGGTGGCGGCCGGCGCGGCCGTCGTGGGTGTGGCCGGCTCGGCAACCGGCGTCGCGGTTGGCTCAACCGGCTGCGGAGTCGTCACAGGCGCAGAGGTGGCTGTGGCCGTGGGCGTCGCCGTTGGGCTGGGCGTCGCTGTAGCGGCGCTCGTCGCGGTCGATACCACCTCGGGGCCGGACGGCTCCAACACCACTTCAGCCGGCAGTTGGGACGGCGTGGCCGTAGGTGGCGCCAGGGTAGCCGTGGCCGGCGCCAGCGTGGGCCTGGCCGGCTGCTGAATTGCCGTGGGTAGCGGGGTAGGCGATGGCCTGGGCGTGATGGTGGCGATCTGGACAGGCATCGGGCTCGGGATAAACTCGGCCAGACCCACATCGCCTCCAACCTCTTCTGCGATGGCCTCGTCGTCTCCGGTCTCACCCACGAAATCTGTCAGCGTGGCGCGCTCAGCCCGCGATAGCAGACCGTCGGCCCGGCTCAACTCGGTGAGCACCTGGCGCTGTTCGTAGAACAGCCGAGCCCCGCTGGCTAGCAACTCTTCCCGCCTCTCCAGAGGTATCTCCTTGATTGTTCCCAGGAACTGATCGTTTTGCGCCAGCATGTCGCCCAGGACGGCTGAATGGACCCGGCCGGTCTGCCGCGCCAACGTCTCAGCCTCGCGCAGGCGTTCCTGGCCGAAACGCAGGTGCAGTTTTGCCCTGACCTCGGTCGATGGAGTCAAGACAAGCTGGATGCGCTCGCTGAAACGCTTGATCGGGTACAGCGGACTGGTCGGCAGGCTGTCGGCCGCCACGCGGGTGACGGAGAAACTGCCGAGAACCATGACGACCAACAGCACGACGGTGATGGCCGCGCGACGCAGATTAGGCGTGACTCCCAGGAACCCTTGCAGTATCCGCCCGATGGACTGTGTGAGCGGGACACGGGCAGCCGGCGTCGTGGTGCGCCGGCGGTGCTCGATAGCCAGGGTTACGACGCGCCGGCGGCCGGCGAAGTAGGCGTCTTCGTCCGGGACAGGCAGTGGCGCGCTCCGTACGGTCTCAGCAGCGTGCAGGAGGGGGCGCATCTGCACTGCGAAGGCCGGATAGCGAGCCAATACGGTCTCCACATCCGCGCCCTGGCGCAACCAGGCCAGCGCCTCATCCAGGGCGTCGTCGAAAGCGCCCGCAGTTGTCCGCGCCGCGCGAGCCTGTTGACGGGCCACGACTGCACGAAGTAGACGCTGGCGTCCCTCGCGTTTCTTCTGCTGATCGGGAATCGGTTGGGGAGTCTCTGAAATGGCGGCTGCCGCGAGGAGCATGGGCCGGAGGGCATCCGCCCCGGTTGTATAGTCGGCCAGGATGGTTTCGAGGGCTTCGCCGGCTGCCAGGCGGGCCAGAGCAATGTCCAGCAGCGTGTCGATGCGCCGGTCTCGCTGCGCGCGGACGGCTGCCAGAAGGCGGGCCAGGCCGGCCTGTCTGGCGGTGATGTCCGGCGCCGGCGGCGTGACACGGCGTACCCACTGCGCCGCGCGAAGCATTGGGCGCAGCAGGCCGGCGTGGGCCGGAAATCGGGCGAGGATCCGTTCGGGAACGTCGCCGCTATTCAGTTGGGAGAGGGCCTGATCCAGGACCTCTGCCAACTCCCAGTCCTCAATGGCGTCCCTGTGGGAGTTGGGGGTATCTTCTGCTCGGGACTCGTACTTGTGCCCCATCGGTTCTTGTTTCCCCCATCAAGCGTTCCAAGGTGGCCAGTGCTCGATGCTGCAGTGATTTCACTGCGCCCTCGGACTTGCCGAGAATCTGCGCCACCTCGCTGTTGGACAGCCCGTCGACAAACTTGAGAATGACTACCTGCTGCTGATCGGCTGTCAGCCCCTGGACCGCTCGCCGGAGTTCTTGGTGATCGAATTTCTGCTCCAGACGATCGCTGGGGTTGTCATCCGTGGTCAGCGGCCGGCCATCCTCCCAGGACACTTCTGGCTGCGACGGTCGCCGGCGGTAGTGGTCGATGACCAGGTTGGCGGCAATCCGGTACAACCAGGCAGAGAATGGAACTCCCTTGAAGGTGTAGGACTCGATGGCTTCCATGGCCTTGATGAAGACTTCGGAACAGAGGTCTTCGGCCGTGACGCCATCGCTTACGCGGTAGTAGATGTAGTTGTAGATCCGCTGATAGTAACGCTCATAGATCTCGGCAAAAGCGCCAGGGTCATACTCCTTGGCGCGCCGGACCAACTGGCGTTCATCCTGCACCTGAGAGTCTCCTCTCGCCGTATACAACGAGGTTTTTGGGCTAGAGATACGGCCTACTGTCATTTTACGTTCATTTATGTTGGAGATTGCAGACAGATTGTCAACAACGACTCACCTTCGTTTGCCCGACGAAACCCCAACGATCCACTCGACGGTTGGTAGTGAGCCACGTAGCAGAGCGGAGTGGCGTCAGGTTTAGCAGCCATTCTGACGGCACTCCGCTAGGCTGCGTGCCTTACTACGAGCGTTGAGCGTCCAAGGGGGCCACACCGCCCACAAGAATGCTGCGCTTCTCCCCAACAGAAGAGAAGCGCAGGCAATAGCGGACAGCTCTCAGGGGTCAAGAACCATGCCTATACATGATACCAGAGAAACCGAGGTCTGTCAAAGTACGCGAGAGACCCTAATGGTTTCTGAAGCCCTTAGGGTCTTCAGAGCCAGATGCTCCGCCCAGCCGCGCGACCAGACCGGGGCCGGCGCCCGGCTCCCACGCGGCCACGCGATGGCGAAGAGGTCGTTGGCGAGCACCAGGCGCAACGGCGTGCGCACGAGTGCGCCCAAAAGCCGGCCTGCCCACCGCCGGCGGAGCAGCGGGTACGATCGGTCGCGGAGCGGGTCGGCGAACCGCCGGCCTGTCCCCCAACGAGCGTGATCAACTGTCCAGTTTTCCAGCCACACGCGGTGGTGAAGGCCGGCCTCGTCCAGGACGCCAGACAGTCGAAAGATGTCCAGTTCGTTCACGTGGACCTGTTGTTCGTAGGCCGAGCGGGGCTCAGCCGGCAGGTTCGGGAACAGCCGGCGCACAAGCTGGTAGCCGATGTCCAGCGCCCAGCGGTTCGGCAGGGTGTGGATCACGGCGTAGCCGTCGGGACGAAGGACGCGCCGGATTTCCTCCAGGGCCTGGCGAAGTTGCCACGGCTGCAAGTGTTCGGCCACGTCGAGGAACAAGACGCGGTGAACACTTTTGTCGTTCACGGGTAGGATGGTAACGTCGGCGCGCACCAACTGCACGCGGGCCCGCTCAGCCGGCGATGCCAAGTCCAGAGTTTGGGACGTCAGCTCCAGGCAGTCGGTGGAGAAGTCCATGGCAGTGACGGTGGTCCCGCGTCGCGCCGCGTGCAGCGTGATCTCCCCGCGCCCACACCCGACGTCCAGCACGTGCATATCCAGCACCAGGCGCGCCAGCTCCAAGGATCGGGCCAGACGGGGGCGAAGTTGCCGGCCACCGCCAGCCAGGAAATCGGCATACTCCGCGCCGCTGAAGCTCAGAAGGAGATCGCGGGTGTAGAGGGAAGGGGGGACGCTGGACGTGGGGTGGGGGATGTGCACAGCGTATGGCGTACTGCTCACGCCCCTACGGGAGTGGCGTCAGGGGCGGAGGAACAGTTGTACGATTGTAAACAGAGCTCCCAGAAAGGCAAAACCTACGATGACCCAATTGCGCACGGTTCGGTCGATGCGATTGTTCATTTCCTGGAGTTGGTGCATGACCTCATCGAATCGGTCATCCTGCCGGTCAAGCCGCCCGTCGATCCTGCCGAGCCAGCTTTCGATCTGCTCGAAACGCTTATCGACTTGGTCGAAACGCCTGTCAACTTGCTCAAAACGTTGGTCAACTTGCTCGAA
>JBHHTZ010000052.1:0-12449 GCA_046753605.1 Anaerolineae bacterium | reverse complement strand
AGAATAGCCACGACAGTCAGACCCCACAGAACGATGTTGATGATCATGGGTTTGTCCGTGAGGAACATCTCTTCGGGGCTGCCTCCCTCGTTCTGAATGTGGATCAGGTACAGGTAGCGGAAGACGCCGTAGAGGACGAAGGGGATCGTGAGCATCATAGCGTGGTTGGCCGGCACGTTCGGCGCAAGAAAAGTGTACAGCGAATAAGCGATCACAGTCGTGGATGCCACGATGGTGATCATGTGGTCTAGCAAGTAGGGGCTGTACTCGTTGAGACTGGCCCGGTGGTTGGCGGCTTCACCTTCCAGCAGCACCAGCTCGTGCCGGCGCCGGCTGAATCCGATGAACAGCGCTAACAGCGTCGTACAGACGTACAACCAGGGCGAGATCATCACGTTGATGACAACCGCCCCCGCGACGGCCCGCAGGACAAAGCCGGCAGCAACACTGAGCACGTCGATGATGACCAGTTTCTTCAGGGCGAAGGAATAGGCAACCTGCAAGACCAGATAGCCCACCAGCACAACCCCAAGCAGGGCGCTGAGTAGAAACGCCAGAGGCAGGCTCCCGCCGAGGATGACAACAGCCGCAATCACGGCGGTTGGCGGGTTGAGCTGGCCCGATGCCAGCGGCCGATGACGCTTCTTGGGGTGCTGCCGGTCGTTTTCGATATCTGCCAGATCGTTGATCAGGTAAACGACGCCGGAAGCCAGGCAGAACAGAATGGCTGCCAGCACGGCTCGACTCAGCAACTCGATATCGAACAACTTAACGTCAAAGACCAGGGCCGCAAAGACAAAGCCATTCTTGGGCCACTGCTTGGGGCGCATGGCCCGCACCAGCGCGCTTAACGTGGCGAGCGGGCCGGCTTGTGTTCGGTAGGTCGTTGTCTCGTGCATGACACCGCTGATGATAGTCGAACTGGGGTGATCCGTCAACCTGAACCTGCCCACCGAATGATGAAGTTTCAAGGTTACTACTCAGCCGCTCGGCCTGGATTGTCAAATCCAGGCCGTAGAGTGACGGCCTAAGCTGGAATCGGCCACTTCAGCCGCCGGATCGCCAGATCCGGCGGGAGCGACTGAGTAGTGACGTTTCAAGGATTCATCAGGCAACCACCGTCTATATGTCATTCCTCACTCCGCTGGCGCTCCGTTCGGAATGACATGACTGGATTCTCAAGATCTGGCACGTTGACGGACGTCTGCGTTTTGTGGCATAATCTCTTCTATCGCGCCAACCAGGTACTCGGGCTTTCAGAATCGGAAAGGAAGCAGCCTCATGTTACGACTGATGCGATTTTCCCTCGTGTTGATTGTTCTCCTCGCAAACCTGCCGGCCACGTCCGTAGTCGTAGTAGCGACTTCAGTCGCTCCGGCCCCGGTGGGAGCGACAGAAGTCGCCACAACGGTTGGTGCTGCCAGCACCTGCGAGGATGGGCAGCAATCCAGCGGCGCGCTCTACCGCATCTGCATGCCGGCCTCAGATGCCTGGAACGGCGACCTGGTCGTGTTCGCCCACGGCTACGTCGCCCCGGACGATCCGCTGGAGATCCCGGAAGACCAGATGAAGCTGCCGGGCGGTATGTCCATGCCCGAGATTGCCAACAGGTTGGGCTTCGCCTTCGCCACGACCAGCTACAGCACCAACGGGCTGGCGATACGCGAAGGGGTTGCAGATGTGCACGATCTGGTGGGCGTTTTCACCCAGACGCATGGCCAGCCGAGCCGTGTCTACCTGGTCGGCGGGTCGGAGGGCGGCATCGTCACGGCGCTGGCTGTTGAGCAGTACCCGGACGTCTTCGATGGCGGATTGGCTGCCTGCGGACCGGTGGGCGACTTTCGCCGGCAGGCCAACTACTGGGGCGATTTCCGCGTGGTGTTCGACTACTTCTTCCCGGACTTGATTCCGGGCAGCCCCATCGACGTCCCGCAGGAGGTGATGGACAACTGGGACTCGGTCTACGTGCCGGCCATCCAGGACGCCATCCAGGCGAATCCGCGGGCAACCGACCAACTGCTGCGTGTCACCCACGCCGCAACTGACCGCTATCATCCCGACTCGGTGAAGGCGACAATCCTGGGGCTGTTGTGGTACAACGTGTTCGCCACCAATGACGGCATCACCAAATTGCAGGGCCAGCCCTTCGACAACAGCCATCGCGTCTACTACGGCTCGTACAACGACTGGCGGCTTAATCGCCAGGTTCAGCGCTTCAACGCTGACCAGTCCGCGCTGGACGAGATCGAGGCATACTACCAGACATCCGGTCGTCTCACCTCCCCCCTGGTCACGCTCCACAACACGGGCGATCCTTTCGTGCCCTACTGGCACGAGCCGCTGTACCGCTGGAAGGCGTTTTGGAACGGCTCCAGCTTGAAGCACAGCAACGTTCCGGCCTTGCGCTACGGCCACTGCAATTTCAATCTGGTCGAGGGCGTTGCCGCATTTGCGGTGCTGTATCTCAAGGTAACGGGGAGTGATTTGCTGGGGGTCGAGGCCGTGTTACCAGATGCCGGCTCGCAGGCCAAGTTCCAGAAGCTGTTGCAGGAGTACGGGGCGGAGCGGTGAGGCCGGCCTCCACTACCATGCTCGTAGTCAGGCACGCAGCGGAGCGGAGTGCCGTCAGGTGTGAACGCCACTCCGCTGCGCTACGTGGCTTACTACGAACCTCACCTGCTTGCTACGAACCTTACCTGGCCATTGTCAAGCTAATCGCCTCGCTGAAGCCACAGATAGACGGTGATCGTCATCACCGCAACGATCATCCCGATCCACTGCGCCGGCGTCACCAACTGTTCTCGTAAGAGGAGCCAGCCCAGGGTGAGAGCCGAGAACAGGCGTAACGGCATCAGGCTGGTGATGATGGCCGCGTTCGTGCCGCCCAGCGCCACAATCTGCACCAGATTTCCCAGCACCTGAGCCAGCAGAATCGCACCCAGAATTGACAGCCAACCCATCGGCGAGACGGCAGTCCAGGCACTCCAGTCCTCTCCCGAACCGAGGGACAACACAGCATGCGTCAGCCCCATCGAGATGCCCTGTTGGAACATGATGAGGCCGCCGCTGGCTTGCCGCAGCCGGCTACGGCGCACCAACTGAAAGTACATTGCCAGGGTCAGCGTTGAGACCGCTGCCATGGCCAGGCCCAGGACGTCGCGAGAGGTGAACGCGGACAGCACCTGCGACCAGTCCTGTACCAACATCAGTGCCCCGCCCACGGTGGACAGAGTGAGAGCGCGGTAGGTGTAACGCGGCGCCAGCTCTCCAAAAAACCAGGCTCCCAGCAACGCCACGGGAAACGGCGTGAGGATATTGATCAACTGCACCCACACGGCGTGTGTCAGGTCAATCGAGATGACGTTTGTGACGGAGCGAAGAACGACGAACACGGCCAGGCCCCACAACGCCCGCTCCTGTCGCAGGATCGCGTAAGCCTGCGGCCAGCTCAGGCCGTCGTATTGGCGCACGAGGAACGCCCCAACTGCTGCCACTGTCAGGGAGGCCAGCAACAGCAGCGAGAACTTGGGCGCCTCGGCCACCGCGCGCTTGACGAACACCGGGTAGCTGCCCCACATGAGGTGGCCGAAGAGTCCCAGCGATACGTAGTACCCCAGCGAGGCAGAAGCCGAGCTTGGGGGTTGGCTTTGTGAATGTGGCCGCGAATTCATGTGGCCGGTCGTCGTACAGATGGTCGGCTAGCTGAGCCGTCGGGGGCCGGCGAACGAGGTTGTATTTCGAGAGATGGAAAGGGGGGCAGTCCGAGCACCTAATCTGTCAGGAGGAACGGCAGGTAGACGATCCCAGCGCTGCGCCCTTCGGTGTCGTCGCCGGGCGTGGGGGTCGGGCGGGGCGCCACGGGCGTCGCGGTGGGGGTGGCCGGCGCGGCTGTCGGGCGAATGGGCGTCAGGCGGGGTGGTTGCGGTGTGGGAGTGGCCGTGGGGGAGTCGTTGGCCGGCCATGGCGCGGCTGCAACCCGGGGCGGTCCCCAATTCCCTTTGTCGTCACGCGCTCGCAGGAACATCAGGCTTGTACTCGCAGGCACCTCAGCCGGATCCAGTCTGAACACGCCCCACTCTCGGGCCGTGTCGAACTCGCCATCAGCCGGCAGCGCCTGAATTCCCGTTCCGGGCTCAGCCGGCGAATCGAAAAACAGTTCAATCTGGGATATGGCGTTATCACCGTTCCACATATCATCCGCCTGGACGTTGATGATCACCTGATCGCCTCGGTCCGATGCAAACTGCCGGACATCCGGCCCGTTGGCGCGCGCAAAGGGATCGTCTGCGATCATAGCGGCGTACACCAATGAGCCACGTACTTCGTCGTAAAGTTCCTGGCGCTGCGCGCAATCCGGCCAGAAGAACCCGTCTTCCATGCCACCGATTTCGAAAGTAAACGAAGGAATCCCCAGCTCTCCGTACGCCCAGTCCGTTGTATCGCCGCTTCCAAGGTATCCGACACCCCAACTCTGCATCGCCGAGTATCCAGCCTCCTGCGCCATGCGGTACGCGATCCGGTGCAGATTTTCGGCATCCGGCGCCGGCTGGTACGTATAACCCCACGGATAGAGAATCTCATCGCCGTAGGAATGGAGGGATAGGAGGAGGTCAAATCGTTCCTGCTCTACCAGATCCCGCACCGCCCGGGTCTCCGGCTCCGAGAACGGTTGCGTTCCCCGGTAAGTCAGATTGCAGGGTTCGGGGCTGGAACCGATGTCGAGTCCCCATTGATATGCATAGTTTCGGTTCAGATCGACACCGTAGCTATTGGGGGGCTGACCACCCGGGCACAGTTGCGGCCGGTCGGTGTTCTTGCGCCAGTCGGCCAACTCGGCAACCTGCGCATAACCATCCGGGTTTGTCATGGGCATGACCCAGACCTCGCGGTTATCGAGCAGCCAGTGAATCTGGGGGTCTCGGTCGTAGTTCTGCAGGAGGTCCTCGATGAACATCAGAGCCACTTCCACTGTGATGATCTCTCGCGCATGATGTTCGGCTGTGATAAAGAGCTTCGGCTTCTCGGTGCGGATGCTTTGGTTGGAGAGTTGCACCACGAAGATATCGCGTTCAGCTACGCCGCGCACGGTGTCCCAACTGTCTCCCAGGTCATAGAGTCGGAACAGGTTGGGGTATTGGGTTTGCATCGCGTGGGAGAAAAGCACCAGGTCAGAGTAGGTGCGGTAACAGGCGGGGAATGCCGGCGTGCCCAAATCAGGCGCCGGCTCGAAATCCAGACCCTGCGCGCCCAACCACGAAACCTGATCGCGAGTGACGTGAACGAGCGCCCGATCCCCTTCAACTTGCCAGACATCGAGACCATCATCCACCCACTGCTGCACCTGTTGAGGCGTTTTGGCGCGCAGCCACACGAGCTGCTGTTCCGGCGAAGCAGCGTCGGTGGTCCTGCTCTCGAAGTTCAATGCGGCGAACGACATGAAACCGGCACAAACAACACACACGAGTGCCAACCGGGATGGGCGCTGCAATGGATTTCTCCTTGTGAGTGCGTTGGATTCTTGCTCTCATTTTATGGGAAATAGGGAGTTCTGTCAACGCCCGCCCCGTGCGAAACAGTCAGTAAATGGCCTTCCCAGAGCAACATCGCCAAATGCGCCCCAAATGCCAACGAAAAGCCAACCTTGATGTAACTTAACTCCTGCAACCCGCCGAAGATGAGGGTGCGGGCTGCTCGGTCAATTTTCTCCCGACGTAGCCAAGATCAGCGGCAACAGCGAGCGGACCGCCGGACGGTATGGGGGAGGGTTGTTTACCATGTTGCCCAGGCGGTCGAAGGCGGTGAACACTTCGGCGGATGTGAAAGCGCAGTGGCCATAGCGGTCCACTGAAAAGTGCTCGTGGAGGGCGATGTTGTCGGCGAGGATGGTTTTGCCGCGGTAGCGGGTGGCGTGCCAGTAGGGGATGACCGGGTCGCCGGTGGTGTGTAGAGTGACCAGGGGCACGCTGAGACGGCCGGTAGTCTGGTAGTTGCCGGCAATCTCGTCCAGGGCGGACTGGTCGGCGCTGAAGCGTTGCACTCCCTGGTTGAGTTCGGCGTCGTCGTCAGAGCCGGCGTAGACCCGATCCTGGTTGTCGAAAGGTTGACCGCCCAGCTTTTCCCGGCCGTCGTTGGTGGCTAAGACGGAGTACCAGAGCAGGCTTTGGATGGTACTCTCCTTGGTGGTGGAGTCTTCGACATCGGAGGGGGCCTGGGTGACGTTCAGGATTTCGTCAACCAAGCCGGCGTTGGCCGGGTCTTCGATCGCCGGTTTGATGTTCGTTTCATAGTAGCTGTCCCAGTCTTCCATGAGCCAGTCGGGAACGTCAACCGGGCTGCCAGGCAACAAGCCCGGGAAGAAGTAGTCAAACACCACTCGCAGATCGCCAAAGTAGTTGATCTGATCGCGGAAATCGCCATACGGCCCACACATCGCCAGGCCACCGTTGAAAACATCCGGGTGCCGCTCCATGGCCAGGGCAGTGATGACCCCACCTTCCGAGGCGCCGATCAGGTACACCGTGTTGGGCGCACCTTTCGTGGCAGTGAAGATATCCACCAGGTCTACCAGATCGGCGATGCCTTGAACCACCGCCAGGCCGTTGGTGCTATAGCTTGTGGTGGCAAAAGCTAGCCCGAGGAAATTGGCTACGTCGGCAATCGACTGGCCACCCGGCAGGGTCATTTGGCCTTCAGGGATGCCTACTGGTTCTGTGGGTGAAACGTAGCCGTGGGCCCACACCAACAGATCACCGTTCCACTGGGTAGTCGGCATACAAATGCGGTACACTGCGCCACTCGCCTGTACCTCGTCCGGGTCACAGGCCAGGGGAGCAGCGGGGAGACTTTCCGTAGTCTTCCCCTGGTGGGCGGGTAGGGTATTGGCGGCTTCGGCTGGGCGGGCAGCGGCGATGGTTAGTAGAACGAGAGCTACAAGAGTGAAGCGAATGAGACGAAACATCGGACCACCGCCGTGTGCGTTGTCATGATCGACCTGTATCCCCTGGCTTTCGGAGCGCTAACCGCCGCGCCGACGGACAGATCAGTATAGCTTGTCCGCCAAGATCGGGAGAATCAATGCAATGTTTTCATCTTCTTGATTCACTAAGTCGACGTTTGCAGTCCAGACCACGATATCTCCAGACGTTCCGACTTCAACCAGCCGCTTGTTTTCTATCAGGTATATGGGAGTTCCTGTTACGCCTTGCCCCTGGTAGATTTCGCTACCGCGCACCGTGTAGACTACCGGCCCGGCTTCGCCGGCCCGCACCTGCCCAGCACTGAGCGTGTACAAAACCTCACCCAAAGTGCCCGCTCCTCGATAAACCCGACCGTCACGAACTGTCAGGAGAATATGCCCGGCATCTTCAGTCCCCTGATACACGTAGCCATCGTCGATCTCGAAGGCCGGCTTCGCGCCACCGGCCGGCCAAAGCTTGACGCTGTATGCCTGCGGCGCCGCGTAGTCCCGCAAATCCAACCACACGACTGCCGGCACGCCCCGTCTTCCGGTAACATCTTGCGCAACTATGAACAGAGGCACTCGCCTGCCCGCATACCGCGCAAGCACGGCATCCGGAAGAGAAGCAGCCATCCATTCGTACTGCCCATTGCACTCACCATCGGATGGCGACAACACAATGCCGGTTCCGGGTGTGCCCACGGCCTCCACGAACAGTTCCGCAGATTCAATCGCATCGTCGCCCGTCCACTGGTCGCTGACCTTCGCCCGCGCGACAACCTGTGATTCACCGACATCAATAGCGACCTGAAGCGCTTCAGGGCCGCCGGCCACCTGGTACGGTCGATCGGCCGCCATGGCCGCGTAAATGAGCGCCGGCCGCACTTCCTCATAGAGCTGGCCCTTGACATTGCACGCAGGCCAGAAAGACCCACCGCCTACTTCAATCGTAAACGAGGGGATGCCAAGTTCGCCGTAGCTCCAGTCCGTCGTGTCGCCGCTGCTGATGTAGCCGATGCCGGTAGCCTGGATTGCTGTGTAGCCGGCAGGAGATGCCATGCGGCCTGCCAGCGCGCTCAAATCTGCGGCGTCTGGTGCGGGGTGTGACGTGAACGCCCAGGGATAGAGAACCAGACCGCCGTAAGAATGGAGGGAAACGAGAATGTCGAAGTCCTTGTCCCGTACCAGGTCTCGGACAGCCTGCGTCTCAGGCTCAGAGAACGGCGACTCGCCCCGGTACGTGAGGAAACAAGGATTGGGACTGGAGCCAGCTTCCTCGCCCCATTGATAGCCATAGTTCCGGTTCAGGTCAACGCCGTAGCTATTGGGGGGAGAGCCGCCGGCGCAGGCATCTGTGCGCCTGGTATTCTTGCGCCAGCTTTCCATCTGAGCCGCGTGCGCATGTCCGTCGGGATTTGCCATGGGCATTACCCAAACTTCGCGGTGATCCAGCAGCCAGGTGATGGTCGCATCCTGGCCGTAGTTCTCCAGAAGGTCGTCGACGAAGTTCATGGCGACCTCCGGCGTAATAATCTCCCGCGCATGGTGCTCGGCTACCACGAAGAGCTTCGGCTTCACAGCAGGTCCCCGGGGGCTGGAGACCCGAACAACGTACACATCCCGATTGGCCCGGCCGCTCTGCTTTTCCCAGGAATCACCAACGTCGAACAGTTGGAACAGTTGCGGGTAGCGGACCGCGCGCGCCTGGAAGAAGCTCAACATGTCATCGTAGGTGCGATAACACGCCGGGAACGAAGCGTTGGCCAGCCCGGCGACGAACTCCAGATCCAGGCTTTCTGCTCTAAGAACAGACCTTTGCTCCTTTGCAAGCGAGACAAGGGCTGTGTTACCATCAACCTCCCACACGTCCAGGCCGTTATCGACCCAGGTCTGGAGCTGCGACTGATTCTTGAAGCGCAGGCGAACGAGTTGATAGTCAGGGGAAGAAGCGTGTAGCAATACGGAGAATTGGAGAAGCATGAAGATGACGGCGAAGCCAATAACCACGAACTGGCGTGATAACCGTTTCGGTTTCTGGCTTTGCAGTCGCTCTGTCAAAGCATTCTCCTGCCTGGGAATATGTCGTGGCCGGCTGCGCATCACCTTGGGAATGAGATGCCATACTATACCACGAGATCGCTTTCCCGTCAAGGTCTCCATCTTGGCTCATTCCAGTTCCACGCCGATGGCCTACATTTCACCCCTGCACTTCGATGATACCATGCCAAGGTCCAAGATCGGTCAAAAGTCTGTGCGATCGCTGTCCCAACCGGCACAGCAGCCGGCCTGACAAGGGTTGCCCACATGATAATAGTACCGGGCAAATCTTGCGACCAACATTACAACCGCGCCGCGCCCCCAATCTGCAGCACCGGCAGCCATACAGCGATAACAAGGAGAGCTTCACGCAGGCCGGCAGGTATGATATAATCTCACCTGCGATTCTACCACTAAACTTGCGCGATCCGACGTCTGGTGGATAAAGCATTCATGAATTTCGCGCTGGCATAACCGAAAGGATCCGATGCACGTCATTCTGACCCATGAACACGCCGATTTCGATGCGGTAGCATCGCTGCTGGGCGCTACCCTGTTGATGCCGGACGCTGTGCCGGTGCTGCCTCGCAAAGTCAACCGCAACGTCACCGACTTCCTCACCATTTACGGCGGCCAGTTGCCTTTCGCAGAGGCCGAGGCACTGCCGCGACAGCGGGTCGAGTGGGCTACACTGGTAGATACCCAATCCGCCCAATATCCACGCGGCACCGGCGACGACACTCGCATCCAGGTGATCGACCACCACGTGCTCACGCGCGACGACATCGAACCGGGGGCGTACTGGGGCGGCACGGTAGGAGCGTGCAGCACTCTGCTGGTGGAGGAAATGTGCCGGCGCGGCATCCACTTGACGCCTATCGAAGCCACTCTGTTGCTTCTGGGCATCTACGAGGACACCGGCTCCCTCATCTACGCCGGCACCACCCCGCGCGACCTCCAGGCAGCGGCCTGGCTCATTGAGCAGGGCGCCAACCTGGAAGTCACCGCCGATTTCCTGCACCACCCGCTATCGCCGGCCCAGCGCGAACTGTATGACCGCCTCATGGCGAACACACACGCATACGAATTTGCCGGCCACGCCGTCGTCATCGCCACGGCGGAGGCGCCGGACTTCGACGATGAACTATCCACCGTGGCCCACAAAATCCGCAACCTGGTTGAGCCGGCTGCGCTCTTCGTATTGGTGGAGATGGACGACCACATCCAGATGGTTGCACGCAGTACCACCGACGACGTGCCCGTGGGGCAAATCGCCGCCGCTTTCGGTGGTGGTGGCCACGACAGGGCCGCCGCCGCCGTCATCCCAGACCTGAACATGTCGGAGGTATGTCGTCGACTGCTACAACTCCTGGATGAGCACATTCAGCCCCTTGTCACTGTGCGCGAGATCATGTCGCAGGGAACCGTACGCAGCATCACACCGGACACCACGGTGGCCGAGGCTGCCCGAAGGATGCGCCGCTACGGCCACGAAGGATACCCCGTTGTGCGCGCCGGCAAGGTTCTGGGCATCCTGACACGGCAGGACGTGGATCGCGCCATGCACCACGGCCTGGAACTGGCCCTGGTCGAAACATACATGCACAAGGGAGCCGTTACCATCGCGCCGGATGCGTCGGTGGACGAGTTACAGAAGCGCATGATGGAGTATGACGTGGGTCAGGTGCCGGTCGTGGACGACGGTCAGGTGATCGGCATTGTGACGCGCACCGATCTCCTGAAGTTGTGGGGCCGGCCCAACCGCGTTGACCGGGCGACCGAAATCACCACCCGCCTGCGATCAGCCCTGTCGCCGGCGCTGCTGGAGCTGTTGGAAGTCGCCAGCGCAGCCGCTGCCCGCCGCACAGATCAACTATACATCGTCGGCGGATTCGTGCGCGACCTGTTGCTGGGTGTGGAGCATGGTCCCGACATAGATCTGGTGATTGACGGAGATGCTATCGGGCTGGCCAGGGCGCTGCAACGAGAGCAGGGAGGTCGCATCCGGAGCCACTCCCGCTTCGGAACAGCCAAATGGATTCTGCCGGATCGCTGGGCCTCGCGACCGGGCGTCCCGAACTCGCTGGACTTCGCCACGGCGCGCACGGAGTTCTACGAGCGACCGACCGCTCTTCCCAGTGTGGAGCGAGGGTCGATCAAGAGTGACCTGCGCCGGCGGGACTTCACCATCAACACCATGGCGATCAACCTGAACTCGGACCGATTCGGCGAGTTGCTGGACTTCTTCGGTGGGGAAGCAGACCTGGAGCGAGGACTGATTCGCGTGCTCCACAGCCTCAGCTTCGTGGAAGACCCGACGCGAATCCTTCGGGCCGCCCGGCTAGCCGAGCGACTGAGGTTTGAGATCGAACCGCGCACGCGGGAACTGATCGCCGACGCCATCGATCTGTTGGACCGGGTGAGCGGCGATCGCATTCGACACGAGCTGTTTTCGACGTTCGAGGAACGCGCACCGGAGCGTGTGCTGGCTCAACTGCACGACATGGGGGCACTGCAAGCGATTCACCCGGAACTGGCGTACGACGCGTGGATCGCCGGAAAGTTCGAGGCCCTGCGCGCGAGTCTTCCGCAATGGCGACAAATGAGTTGCCGGCCGGCAGGTGCAGCGGATGAGCGGCCGTCATCTGAGCGTCCCGAGCCGGCCCTCTATCTGGCCCTGCTGACCTACCGCCTGGGTGCTGAGTCGTTGGAACAGATCATCAAGCGACTCTACGTGCCGAGCGACGTAGCGCGAACTCTGCGCGAAATGCCGGCTCTGCTCATTGCCGAAGAGCAGCTTCAGCAGCCCAGCCTACGCCGAAGCGACGTGTATAACGCCCTGGAGGATCTCAGCCCCGAGGCGTTGTGCATCCTGTGGATCGCCAGCGACGAGGCCAGCGTGCGCGAGCGCGTTGAGCTCTACCGGAGAGAACTACAGTGCATCGAGCCGGCCCTCGACGGTCACTTCCTCCTGGCCCTGGGAGTAGAGCCAGGCCCCATCTACAAGGCAGTCCTCTCGGCTGTTCGCGACGCTATGCTCAACCAGGAGGTGACGACACGGGCAGATGAGGAAGCCCTTGTCCAGACGATGCTAAAAGAACACCGGACTGGCGATATTGGATATTAGATACTGGATATTAGATATTAGGTATTGGGTATTGAGGCTCTGAAGCCAAGAATCTCCAATACCCAATACCCAATATCCACGACCCCTAACTTGCAGGCTTCGTGTCGATCCGCGTACCACAGTTCGAGAGTGGGCACGACCAATCGCCGCTCTGGTTCACTTGCAGCTTTCGGTAGTGCCTGCCACAGACGAGATCGCCAGACGCGCCCCGCCCGATCTGTCCCTGAACACGCTCCACCACGCGGTTGTCGATGCGTGCTCCGGGGTGTAGATTCAACCACTTCTTGATCACAACTGCCATGAACTCTCCTCCATCTATCTACTGAT
>JBHHTZ010000051.1:0-12480 GCA_046753605.1 Anaerolineae bacterium | reverse complement strand
AGGGCGTCGGCGTCTTCGAGGGCGTCGGCGTCTTCGAGGGCGTCGGCGTCTTCGAGGGCGTCGGCGTGCGTGTCCTGGTCGGCGTGAGGGTGGGGCTATACTCCTGAACGCTGATCTGATAGGTCTTGTCTGCGCCGTATTGGTCGAGATTGATGATCGTAACGAATGCCACGCCGTCAACAGCCGAAATGAACTCGACGGAGGAAGCCAGGTTCCTACCGGGTTCGGCATCGTCGCTGTCGCAGGTTTCTGGCCGGCACGAGATAGCGTCCACCGCCAGAATGATCTTGGTGTCAACCCCCAAGGCCAGGCTGCTGGTCGTTACGCGATAGGAACGACCTTTCTTGACCCGGAAGCGCACTTTGTCAACGTCACCCGGCGGGAAGAACGTGTGCGAGTGGGTTTCGCCCAGGGCCATGTGAGTTGCCTGGTCGGCGAAATCGTCTGGTTCGTACTTGTCTCTGCCTGCCGGTGTTGCGGTTGGCAAGGGCGTGTTGGTCGGCGCTGGCGTATTGGTGGGCGCTGGTGTGAAAGTTGGTGCTGGCGTGAAGGTTGGCGCGGGCGTGACCGTTGGCCCCATGGTCCTGATCGGCGATGGTGTATTCGCCGGCATAGCCGGGCTTGGGGTGCTGGTAACGACGCCGGCTGTCGGCGTGGCCGATGGCTGTGGCGGTTGGAGTGCGAACGGTGCGGCTGCTCGATACTCCGTTCCAGAGACCTCGGCGAGTATGATTATGCCATCTCCAACGGGCATGCCGGGTTGCCAGATGAAATCCACGGTGAAGGTGCCGTCCGCGCTGACCGTTACCGTGCCCAGTGGGAAAGGCTCTCCAGTTGCCTGTGAGAGGTCGCTAACCCGAACGGGGCCGGCAGCCGCGCCCAACGCTTCGGGGCTCGTGGCAGCTTGAGCTACCAGGCTGACAGAAACCTCGGCGAAGGCCGGCCAACCCTGGCCAATGACCGTGAAGCGGGGGCTGGCAGCCGTATCAACCGCAATGGCTGGCGCCAGTTCGGCCCCCGGAACGAACACCACGGGCTGAGAGACGGCCAACTCGCCAGCCTCGGCACAGGTCAGACAGCGACGTCCGTCTTTCATCGTTCGCAGGCCGGCCTCGGCGCTATCGACCTCGTACACCATGGGTTTGCGCTGTCCGTTTTCGTCCGACGTTTCGAATGGCCGAAATACGTAGTACTTGTCGTTCCGTTCCAGCACGAGATAGGTGCAATAGGGTGTGTTAACCTTGGGGGGTAGCTTGAACTCCTTTGAGTACAGTTGCACCTGCGACAGTGAGCCGCCATCGCACATATCCGACTGGGCATCGAGTCGCCCGACTTGTGAGACAAAGGTGGGCACGGCGAGTAGCAAGATTGCCACGGCGCTCAGAGCGGCGTTGCGCTCGGGCTCTGTGAGGGGGTGCTGACGGCCGAATAGCCTCGACTGACGGAATACCTCGAATGTTTCGACCAGCCGTGGATAGCGGACTTGCAACTCATTTGGTATGTCGCGACTGCGAATCCAGTTGCTGAACAGCCGATAGAGAGCCCACAGAGGGATAATTGTCAGGATGAGGGCAAATGCGAACAAGACCTTTTCAACAGTGCTGCCACTGTCAAGAAAGTCACTGAAGAGCTGGAAACCCTCGCGCGCTGGAACGCCCTTGCGAATGAGCCAACCCCACAACGGCGTCAATTCCGGGAAGAGGATCACGAAACTGATCAGATACGCCAGCAGCAGGACGCCGGCAATGATGGAGCGTGCCGGCGGGAACCGGGCCGACAGTCGATCCCACAGCACAATAAAGGCCAGAGGTATCAGAAGTAGAACGCCAAGAGCAACCAGACTGTAGAGCACTACCAGTGGCAGCATGGCGAGCAGCTTCAGCGATAGGGCGACGACCCGCCAGCCGCGCAGCAAGTCGGTAACGGGTTCAAGTGATGCTGCCCACGACAGGCCAAACGCTCCCAGGTAGTGTGCCCTGTAGAGCCACCCCCACAGATAGGTCAGCGCGACGAACAGCACCACGGCCGAGAGAAGTCGAGCCGGCGCCAGCCACTCGTATGCGCCGGCTCGCGGGGGTTGCCCGGCGGCTTGAGCCGAGGGCCAGGTGGTGGCCGGCGTGCCGGCCCCGTCTGACAACTGGACGTTGGAAAGGTCCACGCCTGCCAGGTCGGCGCCTGCTAGCGTTGCATTGGCGAGGTTCGCCCACCACAGATTGGCCCGCTGGAGCCGTGCGTGCTGCAAATTGGCGCCGTGCAAGTCGGCCCAGCGCAAGTCGGCCTTGTGCAAGATAGCCCATGACAGATCAACATCTGACAGGTCGGCCCAGCGCAGGTCGGCGTGGCGCAGGTCGGCGCGGGCCAGATCGACGCCGTGCAGATCGAGACCTGAGAGGTCGGCTCCTGACAGGTCTCGGCCGGATAGATCGAGCCCCTCGGACCCTCCGTGCGCCTCAATGTACGCGATTAGTTCTTGGCGTTCCAAAAAGCACTCCTTGGTGGGGCGTGGTAAGAGATTCCAGACGAGCACACCTCACTCAACAGTGTCTTCGCGGTGACTGTCACGAACCATTATACCACAATTACATAAAAAGATAAACAAGGCTCTGTGAAGGAGCCAGAAAGCTCATCCGTCGTCGGCTTTCCGTTCGCCAACCGTTGGTCGCTTGTAGAAAAGGCGTTGGGTGGCGACTCGCCGGCTTCAGGACAGGATTATGGCGGGGTCTTGACAGAGCCGGCCTATCCGGGTATAGTTGCCAAACCCACATGAGGCAGTTACGATGAAACAAAGCATACGCTCACGCATCGGCATACTCAGCCGTGCAACGCTGGTCGGCGCGCTACTGGTCGCTGGACTGGTTGTCGTGGCGTCGCGCCTGCCAGTGAATCGGACTGCTGTTTCACGAGTCGCTACGTCTCCGCCCCCGAGATCATCTATCCACTCGGAAGACCGTCCGGCTGCCGACGCCACGCAACGGGCCGCTGTCCCGTCCTCGACAGCTTCTCCAACAACACAGCCGGCAACCGCTGTTTCGATTACCCCGACTCTGACAGAGACTTCTCCCACCGCAGGGCCGGCGCCCGACGTGTCCAGGCGCATCGGAATTCTGGCCGGCCATTGGGGCTATGACAGCGGCGCTATCTGTGACGACGGCCTGCGGGAGGTAGATATCACAGTTGACATCGCGCGGCGCGCTGCGGAGCAACTGCGTCTGCTAGGCTACGAAGTAGACATCCTGAAGGAGCACGACCCAGACAAGCCGGAACCGCCACTTCAGAACTACCTGGCAGCAGTATTCGTCTCGTTGCACGTCGATTCATGTTTGCCAGGCGCATCCGGTTTCAAGGTGTCCCGCTGGCGGTTCAGCCACATGCCCGAAACTGAGGACCGGCTGGTTCAGTGTCTCTACGAGGAATACAGCGCCGCCACCGGCCTCGCTCACCATGACAGCAGCATCACCATCGACATGTGGAACTACTATGCCTTCCGCGAAATCGGCGAGCCTACGCCGGGAGCTATCATAGAAATGGGCTTCATGACCGGCGACCGCCGGCTTCTCGTGCAACAGCCGGATGTGGCTGTGCAAGGCATCGTCAACGGACTCCTCTGTTTCCTCCAGGGCTCAGCCGAAAACTAACAGGCACCCCGCCGAGACCCAGTCAGATAAACCCGGAAGCGCGCCGGCATATCACAAGACTGTGATGGGTTGGTGTTTCGCCCGGCGGCGGCGAATCCCCAGCCACGTCAGTGCCAGAACGCCGATGGCAGCCGCCTCAACCAGCGTCAAAATGACAATCAACAGCGATGCGTCGAACCAAAACTTCTCCGGGAAGACCTGAATGAGCGTATCCGTGCCTGGAAACATCCAGGTTTCCCCTGCAAAGAAGACACGGTGGAAGCGCACGAAGAAGAAGCGGAAAGCGAACGCCGCGATGATGCCAACGGCCCCGATGATGGCGACGGTCAAAGCTGAACCCGACGCCATCGCTCTGGCCGCGCTCTGGCCGCGCCCCGACCACACGAGATAGGCTGTGCCCAGCAGGATGATAAGCCCCGCTGCAACATGGAGAAGCGAGGTCTGACGCACCAGCACACGCACGTCCGTCAGATGGCGAATCTCGCGCTGGTTGTACACGGGCCGGCCATCGTAAAATGTCAGATCGGCGATGCGGCTCTCGTCGCCGGCCCCTTTCACGTATGCCAGCGTGGTATCGACAATCGGCTGCCGGCGCTCGAGCGGCACGAGCGTGGGATCGGGAAAGTCTGATTTCGCGTACTCCCACCGCGCAAAGCTCGACGTCATCAGAACTCGAACGTTGGTCAGAGCGAGGAATACGGGCAAGAGCAGAAGGATGAGAAGTTGAAGTAGAAAACGCATGTTGAACTCAGGCTGTCATCTCAAGTGGCCACTGAACTGGATACCCCGGGCGCTTAACCGGCAGCGGTAACGGACACGCTCTCCCCTCGATGACCTCCTTGTCGATGACGCAATGTTGCGGCACACCATAGCCGGGCAAGGATGGGATCATATACATCACATCGAGTAGCGCGCCTTCGATGATGGTGCGTAAGCCACGGGCGCCCGTCTTGTGCTCCATGGCTTTCTCTGCCGCGGCTTCCAGTGCCTCATCTGTGAAGACGAGTTCTACTCCGTCAAGCTCCAGCAGCTTTTGGAACTGTCTGACGACTGCGTTCTTGGGCTCAACCAGGATCCGCATCATCATGTCCTTGTCGAGCGGATCGACGCTGGTGATAACGGACAGCCGGCCAATAAACTCGGGGATTAAGCCATACATCAGCAGATCGTCTGCGCTGGTGCGCGCCAGCAGCCGACCCACATCCCACTCTTCGCGAGGCCCCTCGCTGCTGCTCCAGAAGCCCATGGGCGGTCGTTCGACCACGCGTTTTTCAACAATCTTGCCCAGCTCCTCAAAGGCCCCACCACAGATGAACAGAATGTTGGTCGTGTTGAGCTGGATGAAATCCTGATGAGGATGTTTGCGGCCGCCCTGGGGCGGTACATTGGCGATCGTGCCCTCGATGATCTTCAGCAGGGCCTGTTGTACCCCCTCACCGGAGACATCTCGCGTGATGGACGGGTTGTCGCCGCTCTTGCGCGCCGTCTTGTCGATCTCATCAATGTAGATGATGCCCTTCTCCGCCCGCTCCAGGTCGCCATCGGCTGCATGGATGAGGCGGAGCAGAATATTCTCCACGTCCTCGCCAACGTAGCCGGCCTCGGTCAGCGCGGTAGCGTCGGCAATCGTGAACGGCACGTCCAGGATCCTGGCCAGGGTCTGCGCCAGCAGCGTCTTGCCGCAGCCGGTCGGGCCGATGAGCAAGATGTTGCTCTTCTGCAGCTCGACGTCGTCCGCCTCGGTCGGGCCGGCGTTGATTCGCTTGTAGTGGTTGTACACGGCGACGGACAGCACCTTCTTGGCCCGGTCCTGACCGATGACATACTCGTTAAGGCGGCCGTAGATTTCGTGCGGGGTTGGTACACGAGATGGAGTAAATTCCCTGGAGGCAGCCGGCGATATCTCCTCATCCAGGATTTCCATGCACAGGTCTACGCACTCGTCACAGATGTAGACCGAGTCCGGCCCCGCGATGAGCCGGCTGACTTCGCTTTGTTTCCGCTTGCAGAATGAGCAACTGTGCACGATGCGCTTACCTCTGGCCATCAGACCCGATAGACATCTCTTCAGGTGATGGTCCGGCGGGTATCTCCACTTTGCCAGGTAGAATGTCGTCGATCATGCCGTAATCGACCGCATCTTGGGGCGTCAGAAACCTGTCCCGCTCGAAGTCGTCGGAGATTCGCTCCACAGACTGGCCTGTGTGGTGGGCCAGGATGTAGTGAATCTTGGCGTTCATGCGCAGGAGTTCGCGGGCAGCGATCTCCACGTCCTGGGCGTAGCCCTGGCTGCTGCCACCAGCCGGGTGCATGTGGATGGTGGCGTTGGGCAACGAGAAGCGTTTGCCCTCGGCCCCGCCGGCCAGCAGCACGGTTGCCATGCTGGCAGTCGCACCCACGGCAATTGTTGACACGGGGGCGTTGATGACCTGCATCGTGTCGTAGATGGCCAGGCCGGCATGGACCAGGCCGCCGGGCGAATTGATGTAGAATTGGATGTCCTGTTCCGGGTTCTCGCGGTCCAGATACAGCATCTGGGCCACAATCAAATTGGAGATCTGGCTGTCGATGGGCGTCCCCATGAAAATGATGCGCTCTTTCAGCAAAAGCGAGTAGATGTCATACGCCCGCTCACCCCGTCCAGTGCTCTCGATCACCATTGGGATCAGCGCCTGTGGTTCCATTCCAAATACCTCGTTTCTCAATCTATCAGCCCTCAATCTCAGTTGTTGTTTCTGGCTCAGCGGCGGCTACATCGGCTTCCTCTGGGAGTGAATCAGCCGTGTCCACATCCGTGTCACGGGTGGCAATCTGCACCAGATGATCGAGCGCCTTCCGCGCCAGCAATCGGGAATGCAGCGACCGACGCGACTTCTCAGACGACAGAGCAGTTCGGGCCTCCTCTGAACGCGTGCCGTACATCTCGGCAACGGTCCTGATTTCTTCGTCAATCTCCTCGTTGCTGACTTCGAGTTCCTCTCGCTCGACAACTTCGCCCAGCACGACGCTGCGCTTCAGCCGGCGTTCAGCGTCGGCACGTTGCTGTTCCCGCAGTTGGTCCTGGGTTAGACCCTGCATCACCAGATAGTTATCCAGCGTCAACCCCTGATTGCTCAAACGGGCTTCGAGATCATGGATGAGATCGTCGATTTCGTCCTCCAGAGCTGCACCAGGGTATTCGATGGTCGCCAGGTCAAGGACCCGAGTCAGCACGCCTTCGGCCACTTCGTTGTCGGCCTCGATCTGGGCGCGCGATAGGAGCACCTCACGGGTCCGCTCGCGCAGTTGCTCCAGTGTGTCGAAGTCTCCAATAGTCTGTGCCAGTTCGTCGTCCAGGTCTGGCAGTTCCCGTTCCTTAACGTCGTGCAGGCGTACGGTGAACGCCCCGTCTTTGCCGGCCCACTCCTCATCATCGAAGTCGTCGGGATATCTCAAGGTAAACTGCCGATCATCGCCCGGCTCGGCTCCTACAAATTGCTCAAAAAAGCCTTCGGGAACGCCGGTGAATCCGTCGGGCGACAGCACGAAGCTAACATCGTCGCGGTCATATACGGCTTCGCCGGCCACTTCGATCTTGAGATCTACGATCACCTGATCGCCCAACTGCGCACCCCGGTCCACCGGCACAAGCTGGGCGTTTTCTTCCTGGTATTCGCGAAGGACTGCGTCGATCTCTTCTTCGGCCACTTCAACGCTGGGCCCCTCCATGCGAATCTGGTGGTAGTCTGCGAGGTCGGCCTTGGGCATGAGAGGAATCTTAGCCGTCAAGGTCAATGGATCGTGGCTGGCGATTTCAAGGGGACGCAACTCATAAGGCTGGATGCCGGCCTCTTCAACAGCACCCTCATAAACCTGAGGACCGATTTCTTCTAAAGCATCTTGCAGCAGGCGGTCCTGTCCCACACGTTGGGCAACAACGGCGTAGGGGGCTTTGCCAGGGCGGAATCCTCTGATCCTGATCTCACGGGCATACCGGCGGGCCACTGCACGCATGGCCCGATCCACGCGCCCCTCATCGACCTCGATTGTCAACTCGACCTCACAGTTGCCCAAGTCTCGCGTCGTAACTTTCACATACCACTCCTATTTCTCAATTTTCGTCCGAATCGATTATAGCACAGATTGCCTGGAATGCGAAAGAGTCGCGTGCGTGAGCGTATCAAGCTGCGGGGACACACAGGTAGGTAAAATGGGGGATCGGGCTCCGTGAAGCTGCGCCTCAAACCGACAAGAGATCAGGCCGGCTGGATCACCTGCCCCCCCAGGTGGTGATGCTGGTTGCCGAAGGCCGGCGCCGGATGAGTAGGTGGGCCAACGGCAGACGCCGGCCGATCCAGTGGCAGCACCTGGCTCATACCTGGCACATACCACTGGTGCGCAGCCTGCTGCTGTAGGGGTTGTGGCGGCTGAGTGGGGGAACAGGACCCGCTTGGGTGAGGCTGATGCCGTGGGTTGTGTGGAGGTGGCTCAGAATCTTGTCCCCAACTCATGACGGTCGCAACTCTCAGCTTGAGCGAAGAACAGCCTTATGCTATAATTGCGTTGCTGATACAACGACTCAAGCCAAGTGTTGGTTCCAAGCGTATGACAGATGAATCGCCGCAGCTCACGCATCTTGACTCGTCCGGGCGTGCGCGGATGGTGGATGTTGGAGACAAACCTGATACAGAGCGAGTAGCGGTTGCCAGAGGCAGAATTACCATGCAGCCGGCCACCCTCGAAGCCATCCGGGAGGGCGGCATTGAGAAAGGGGACGTCCTGGCCGTCGCTCAAGTGGCCGGCATCCTTGGCGCTAAGAAGACCCACGAGTTGATTCCGATGTGCCATCCCCTCCTCTTAACCCACATCGGCCTCGCCTTCGATGTAAAGCCAGACGACAACGCCATCGAAATCACCGCGACTGTGAAGACAACCGGCAAGACCGGCGTCGAAATGGAAGCGCTCACCGCCGTGAACGTCGCGGCGTTGACCATTTACGACATGGCCAAGGCCATTGACCGTGGCATGCGCATTCAAGATGTGCGCCTCATCCGCAAGACGGGCGGTAAGAGCGGAGACATCATCCTGGAACCCCACGCTGAGCCTCGAGATTAGCCTCATCGTGGTCGTCGTCGAAGAGATGTCGAAGGGATATAGTCACAATGCCTGAGTTTACATGCACAGTTTGCAGCAAGACGTACCCCATCGATACGGACAGTTGGCACTGTGAGTGCGGCGGCGTCTTCGGAATGACAGACCTGCCGGCCTTCGACCGCGACGCCATCATCGCAGACGATCACGGCCTGTGGCGTTATCGGCGGATGTTCGCCTTCGACAACGCTGATCATATCGTATCGATGGGCGAAGGTTTGACCCCGATGGTCGAGACCAACATCTACGGCATCACTATCCAGGCAAAAGTGGAGTACATGTCCCCGACCGGCTCCTACAAAGATCGCGGGATGTCGGTGTTAGTGAGCTATCTCCATCAGTTTGGGCGCCAAAGACCGGTGGTTGAAGACTCCTCAGGCAACGCCGGCGCCAGCCTGGCTGCGTACGCAGCTCGCATCGGCCTCAAGGCGCGCATCTTCGTGCCGGCCGATGCCTCTGGCCCCAAACTTAGCCAGATTTCCACGTATGGCGCCGAGCTACATCCCATCGAGGGACCACGGGCCGCTGCCGCCGAAGCCGCTCATCAGGCTGTGCGGAAGGACTATTATGCCAGCCACATCTTCAACCCCCTGTTCATGGTCGGTTTGCGCACTTTCGCCTACGAGGTCGTTGAACAGCTCGGTTGGACAGCGCCGGATAATCTCATCTTTCCGGTGGGTCACGGCACGTTTTTGCTGGCGACATACCGGGGCTTCCAGGATATGCTGGCAGCCCAGGTCATCGACCACATGCCGCGCTTCTTTGCAGTGCAGGCTCGGGCGTGTGACCCTATCTTTCAGGCTTTTCGCCGAGGGTTCGAGGATGTCAACCCTCTGGTTGCCGGCCCAACCGTAGCAGAAGGTATTCGGATCGCGCACCCACCTCGCGGCCGGCAGGTGCTCGAAGCTATTCGCGATTCGGGCGGTACTGCGCTGACGGTCACTGACCGCGAGATCGTGCGCGCCCAGCGCGCCATGGCACGCCTGGGCCTGTTCATCGAACCGACATCGGCCGTAGCCATTGCCGGCCTGCGCAAGTTGGACAAGATGCTTGAAAGCGAAAACGTTACAGTTGTACCGTTAACAGGTAGTGGGTTGAAAGTACCAGTAGCACCATGACCCATCAGGAGATTCGGCTAACACAACTCGCCAAGTGTGCGGGTTGAGCTGGCAAGATGGGGCCTGTGCCCCTGGCGCACGTGTTGCGCCCCCTGATTGAAACTTTCGGCGCCGACAAGTACCCCGAACTCCTTGTTGGTCTGGGCCTCAGCGACGACGCGGCCGTCTATCAACTTAACGACGAGCAGGCCATCATCCAGACCATAGATTTCTTCCCTCCAGTGGTGGACGACGCCTACGCCTTCGGCGCGATTGCGGCCGCCAACGCCATGAGCGATGTGTACGCCATGGGAGGGCAGGTGCTGCTGGCGTTGAACATCGCCGGCTTCCCCGACGACATGCCGCTGGAGATCATTCAGGAGGTATTCCGAGGTGGTGCGGACAAGGTGGCCGAGGCCGGCGCGATCATTGCCGGCGGGCACACTATCCAGGACGAAGAGCCGAAGTACGGCCTGTCCGTCATAGGTACGATCCACCCGAAGCAGATCATCACCAAGTCGGAGGCCCAAGCCGGCGATCAACTCGTCTTGACGAAACCGCTCGGGATCGGTATCATCACCACCGCCCTGCGCAACGGCGCAGCCAGCAGCACGCACATCGACAGCGCCACAGAAGTCATGATGACGCTGAACAAGGTTGCTGCGGAAGCCATGCAAACCGTCGGCGTGCATGCCGCCACAGACATCACCGGCTACGGATTGCTGGGACATAGCGTGGAGATGGCCCAGAACAGCCGCGTTGGCGTTCACTTCATTGCGGACAACCTGCCGGTTTTGGAAGGGGCCCGCGAATATGCCCAGGCCGGCCACGTGGCCGGCGGTGCATCGCGCAACGAGCAGTTCGTGGCACCCCACCTCCGAAACTACCTGGAGCTGGATGAGACAACTCGCCAGATCGCGCTGGACCCGCAGACTTCCGGTGGCCTGCTGATCTCTGTGGCCCCTGAACGCTTGGGGGTGCTGATGGCAGCCCTCGATCAGCGCGGTGTTACCGCATGGCACGTCGGCGAGATCGTGGAGGGCGAAGACATCCAGGTCGTATGACCGAACTGCCGCGTACGACAGAGTATCTTGCGGGGAAGGTCCTTGCTTTCGGATTGTGAATCGGAATGGTGAATTGCGTGTTATAAGAGCAGCGGGAACAATTCACGATAACCCATTCACAACAACCCTAGGAGTTCACTGATGCATCACAACGAGTCACAGCAACGCATTGTAATCACAGGCATGGGGGTGATTGCGCCCATCGGACTTGACCCGGACGAGCTTTGGGAAAACCTATTGGCCGGCAAGACGCGGGCCGCACGGATCACGCGATTCGATCCCTCGCCCTTTGCCGTGCAGATCGCATGCGAGACGAACGATTTCGACCCCCTGGAGTACATGGGCCGGAAAGAGGTCCGACGCTTCGATCGGGTCATCCAATTCGCAGTCGCCTGCGCTACCCAGGCCGTGAAACAGTCGTGCCTGGAGATCAACGCGAGCAATGCCAACCGGATTGGCGTTATCTTCGGCACAGCCATCGGTGGGCTGGGCTCGATCCAGGCCGGCTATGAGGCGCTGTTCAGCAAGGGCCCGACGCGAGTGAGTCCGCTCACCGGACCGATGATGCTGCCGGATATGGCCTCTGGGCAGGTGGCCATAACCTTCGGCGTCCGGGGACCGAACCACTGCGTCGTCTCCGCCTGCGCGACGGGCAACACGGCGCTGGGTGAGGCCGTTGAGGTGATCCGTCGCGGCGATGCTGACGTCATGATCGCCGGCTCCAGCGATGCCCCGATGACGCCGTTCGCGTTGGCCGCTTTCCATCGCACGGGCGCTATGTCCACCCGAAACGATGACCCGCAACACGCCAGCCGGCCTTTCGACGCGCAGCGTGACGGCTTCGTTTTCGGCGAGGGAGCCGGCGCTGTGGTGCTCGAAACACTTGAGCACGCCCGTGCTCGCGGCGCCAGGCCGTTGGCCGAGATTGCCGGCTACGGCTCCTCCAACGATGCTTTCCACATCAGCGCGCCGGCCGAGGATGGCATCGGGGCTGTGCTGTCGATGCAGCGAGCGATGGATGATGCCGGCGTCCGCCCGGAGGATGTGGACTACATCAACGCGCACGGGACGTCTACCACGTTGAACGACGTCAGCGAGACCAAGGCCATCAAGCGGGTTTTCGGGGAGCGGGCGTATGAGGTGCCCATCAGCTCAACCAAGTCGATGACTGGTCACCTGATGGGTGCAGCCGGAACAGTCGAGGGCATTGTCTGTGTCAAGACGATCGAGGCTGGGATCATACACCCGACCATCAACTATGAATATCCGGATCCGGAGTGCGACCTGGACTACGTGCCCAACGAACCGCGTAAGGCCGACGTACGTGTGGCCTTGTCCAATTCGTTCGGATTCGGCGGTCACAATGCCACCATTGTCTACAGGAAGATCGAAGACGAATAGAACCGAGAAATGATGGAAACGAGGGAAACGAGGCGCGGCGCTTCGTTTCCCTCCTTTCCCTCGTTTCTTCCATAGCAAGACTATCCCGAAGGCACTGTCACATAGCGCCGGCGTCTGTGCGCATGATGGGTGTCAGCGGGATACGAACATGGG
>JBHHTZ010000050.1:0-12518 GCA_046753605.1 Anaerolineae bacterium | reverse complement strand
CCAGGATGCGTTCGATTCGGTTGGCCTGGTCGTTGAGCAACTCCTGCATCTGGGATCCTCGATTTGAGATCAACACCGGGCGCGGGGAATATATCTAGTTTAGTACAAATGTTCTAATCTTGCAACTTGCGACCTCGCCCGAACAGACGGCCCAGCCATCGCCTGATAGCATGTTTGAGGCGGAAGCGGAGAGATGGATTGATGTAGCCCACAACTTTGCCGCCCTGTCTGATGGGAATTCCTTTGTCGCTCATCGGTCTACCCTTGCAACTTCGCTCAGCTCTGTACAAGCCCGCCCAACTGTCCTGCGGTGACTTTGTGCGGGGTCTCCTGAAGGCCGGCGGCGACCAGGGCGGCGGCGAAGGCGAGGAACGCCGCAGCGAGAAAGCTCATGCTCAGCGCGCCCTGGCCCCAAGCCCAGAGAAAGAGCAATAGTCCAACGACGTTCGCCCCGTTGTCCCACAGGTCCATGGCGGCGGGATCGTACGGGTTAGCGGCCCACAGGCGGGAGAGCATGAAGATGGTTCCCCCACCGAAGCCCGTGATGGTCCAGGCCAGCAGGGCCGGCCAGGGGGTCGGAGAGAAGGCCAGGACCAGAATACCCAAGGCGCTAACAAGATGGCCCCAGGCCAGATAGCGCGGCGATGGCGGCAACAGGTGGCTGATGAGGTAGTACCCGAGCCAGCCGGCGGTGTAGACCAGGCCCAGGGAGGCGACGGGGAAGCCGTAGCGCCCGGCGAAGAGGACGGGGACCCCGTAGCCAAAAGCGAAGTAGTGGGCACTGTGGAAAGCCATGGTCAGGTAGGAACGGATTGGGGATTTCAGATTTCGGATTTCAGATTTCGGACCCTTCGACAGGCTCAGGACGACGTTTCGGATTGAGGATTGGGGTGAGCGTTGGCGAAACCAGATGCTCATGTTGATCGGGAAGCCGAACAGATACACACCGAGTGCGAGCATACTCAAGACAGCGAAAGTGGGTGGTGAGTACAGGAATGCCAGGGCGAACCCCGCTAGACGGGGGAGCGCTTTGTAGCTCACCGAGAGCTGCGTCCGGGCTTTCAAGTTGTTACGCAGATACTGGATGCCCAGTGTGGCCAAGAAGACTCCCGTCGCTGTGCCGACTACCCCACCCGGACGAGCCAGCAGCCACAGAGCGCCTATCGCCAGGCTCCCCAGTCGGGCCGGGTCAGAGATGGTCAGCCGGCGAGTAAGAAGGGTCGCCGCGTGGAAAGCCAGAAGCAGGACCCCCAGATCCCATAGGAACCGGCCCTTCCCTTCGACGAGGCTCAGGACAGGCGACGGGTCTAGGGCGGCGCCTTGGGCCACTGCGTCCACCACGATCCCCAGTTCCAGGAAACAGGACAGGAAGGTGAGCAGCGCGTAGGTCAGGGCAAGACGATGCCCTTCAGCAGGCTCCTCGATGAAATCGAGAGGGTCCCCTTCGACAAGTCCATCGACAGACCCCTCGATGGACTCGGGAGGGACCTCAGGACGGTGTCCTTCGACAGTCTCAGGAGGGGCCTCAGGACGATCCATGATCGCCTCACATGACCAGCGCCGGCACGCGCTCCCCTTCGACGGGACCTTCGACGGGCTCAGGTCGCCGCCCTTCGACAGGCTCAGGACGGCGCTCGGTCAGGTCGGGCAGTCCATCGCTGTAGATGTAGCCGCAGTGCCCATCCTCTCGCCAAAACTCGACGCCCCTCACCTCCTCAAAAAGCTTGCCGTCCTCCCACAAGGTTTCCAGGGTGGTGAAATACTTGTCAGTGACCACGGGGAAGCGGGCCGCGATGCGCCGCTGGACCTCCGGCAGGGCCACAGGCTCGCCCTGGCGCGCTCGCACCACCTTCCAGAGGTTGTAGCCGCTGGGGTGGCGGTAGGGGTCTTCCACCTCGGCCCAGTCGTCCAACCACAGGTGGAAGAAGTTCCCTTCGCAGGAAAAGCCGATCCCCAGTGCCCGGCACGTATCTCGGGCCAGGCGGTACAGCTCCTCCCGATACTCGTAGGGCGGTACCCAGGAGCGACCGAACTCCTTCACCCCCTGCTGAATGTACAGTTTCTGGAAGCGCGGGACCATCTCGGGGGCCTGGGCCTCCAGTCGCCGGCGGAACAGCGACCAGGTCAGGGGACTCAGCTTGAGCACGCCGAAGAAGACCTTGCGGTTGCCCGTAGCGGCGATTTCGGCCAGGAGCTGCCGCACCTGCTCCGCTTCGGCGGTGAGGAACGGGACTACAGGGTCCACGAAGACGAAGGTGGGGATGCCAGCCTCGATCACGGTGCGCAAGGCATCGAGGAGTTGGGCCGTCCCCGGCGAGTAGGGTTCGAGCAGGTTCTTCATGCGGGCCGGCGCGGTGGTGGGGCGGGTGAGGGTGAAGCCGACGACCCCCAACCCCTTGTCCGCCAGCTCTTTCCAGAGGTCCAGGTCCCGCAGCACCAAGGTAGACTTGGTGAGAACGGTGACGGGAAACTCATGGCGCAGAAATACCTTCAGGCAACGCCGGGTGATGCCGTAGCGAGCCTCAGCCGGCTGGTAGGCATCGGTGACCGTCCCCAGGTCCACGTACTCGCGCTGGAGCCGGCCGCTGCTCAGGCCCCGCGCCAGCTCGCGCTCCAGGACCTCGGAAGCGTTCGTTCGCACGAAGATCTGGCTGCCGAACTCTTCCGGCTTGACGTTGCGCATAAACCGGTAGACGTACGGCGCGTAGCAGTAGGCGCAGTCGAACTGGCAGCCGGCGTACGGGTTGCCACTCAACCGGATCGAATAGGTCCGGATGGTGAACAGGTTCTCGTTGAGCCGGTTGATGAACGACTTGCAGTTAGTTTCAGTCACGGTGGTCATGGGTCATCTCCTCAGTCCGAGGGTCGAAGTCCGCAGTCCGTATCTGGTCGGGTGATCAACCGGTCTGCTGGTCCCCCGGTCATCTGATCAAACAATAGCATGAGAGATCAAAACGTCAGGCCCTTTTCCTCAAGCAATTGATGAAGTTCGCGATAGCTAACCCCCAGCCGTCGCGCCATTCCACGCAAGGTGATGTCTCCTTGAGCGTAGAGAGCATGAAGCCTGTCAATCTCACGTTCATATCCTTCCTGCACCAGCTCCCGCAGTATCTCCGCCGGGGCTCTACGCTCAGCTTCCGCCTGGGTCTGGACATACTTTGAAACCCGGTCATCTACCGGGATTATCATCTCCATTGTCATCGCTAAAGCGCCCCTTTCAATACTTGTACCGCATGCTCGATGAAGCCTGCTCGGTATCTTGACTTGATAGCATCCAACATCTGCTCCGCTTGCGTCTCGCTTACCGCTCCCTCCCGAGCCATCATGACGATTAGATCAGGTAGGAATAGCGGGCGCATTCCGAAACGATGAATGATCAGATACAGAAGACGATCATCTACAATCACGTAATCGTAATCTGGGGTTTGCCGACACAGCCTCAATACTTCTTCATCCCCATTCTCGATCCCATAGGCATCAACGACCTGCTCGAAGGTGGGATCGGCCTGTTGCGCAGCCTCCACTCTAATGGCTCCGCCTTTCACCAGACCATCCAGTGCCTGAGCATCCGTGTAACCCGCCGACAGGCCCTGATCTACGGCTTCGTTTTTGACCTCCTCTGGTATCACGACCTCCGCGTAACTTAAAATGTACTGGATAATCAACTGGCTCGCGACCCCGAACTGTGCACTGGCAATCAAAGAACTGGCGTCAAAGATGAGCTTCTTCTGGTTTCCTTGCTTCACGAGTTTGAGAGACCTCCATTCCAATGCACCGGGCAAGCTGGGTCCACCTGGGCCAGGCCGGCCAGCAGGTGGTTCTCGGTGACCCGGTTGGGGGACAGGCCGCCGTTCTTGCTCAGATAGTGCGCCGCTGCTGCGATGCGCGAGCCGCCTGAGCATGACTGGTGACAGCCCAGGCAGCGGACGTGCCGGCCACAGTAAGCGCGCGCCATTTCCAGCATCCCCCCACCGTTCCGGTGGATGATGCTCTCCAGCGTGACGCCGTCATCCAGGAGCGAGCCGCCGGACAGCATGGTCCACGGCGGCACCATGCACCAGGGATCGAAGAAAACCTCGCCTGTGGGACCGATACCCAAAGATGAGCGGCGATCCGGATAGCCCAGCTTGTCGGCAGCGTAGGTGTCATGGCCCAGGAGCAGGGTGGCATAGATGGACTCCAGGGAGTGATGCAGATGGACATCCAACCCCAACTCCTCGTTAGCCTCCAGGACGGCGACGAACAGCCGCAGATAGGCCGGCCCATCGGGCACGAGGGACGGATCGGCAAACCGTCCCACCAACATGGTACGGTGAATGCTGTACTTCTGGACGCCGATGCCCTTCAGGAAGTGCATCAGGGCCGGAAGCTGGTCGAGATTGTGGTGGGTGACGACGGTGGTCACCTCAAGTTTATCGGCGATCTCGGAAATCTGCAAAGCGCGGCGGACGAAGGAGACGGTGTGGTGAAAGGAATCGCCGGGGTCCTTCGACCCGTTGACAGGCAACGCCACACTGGACGGGCCACGCCACTCGTTGTGATAGCCGGCCAGGCCGTCCAGGCTGACACCGATGTAGCTCACCTGGGGAGCGATACGCGCCACCTCCTCGACGGTGATCAACGTACCGTTGGTATCGAACCCCACGCTATCCGGACCGAAGAGACGGCTGGCCTCTTCGAGGACATCGAACATATCCGGCCGCATGAATATCTCGCCCCCGCCGAAGTTGAGGAAGAAGGGCGTGTCGGGATGAGCGTCCAGGTAGCCTCGAACCTTCCGCAGCACTTTCAGCACCTCGGCCGTCGAAGGCTTGAGGAGCACATCGCGGCGGTCGCGGCCCGGGCGGAAGTAGTGGGCGCTGACGCAGCAGCCCAGGCAGCGCAGGTTGCAGGCATGGGTGATGTCGTAGACGATGGACAGCCCCGCCTTCGGCGATTGCTTCCCCAGTCGCCGGCGGAGGTGGTCTTCCAGCAAGCGCCGTTGGCGAGGCGTGAGCAAGGTATCGAGGCCATCTACAGCAGTGTTAGTGATCATCATGCCGGTGCTTCCGCTTGGACATCCCTACTCCTCGTGCAAAAGGTCGTCAATCAACCGTTCTCGCTCCTCTTCAGACAAACTATCCCAATCCATCCCTCTTTGTTGGCACAGGGCGCGCATTCGCTCATTTCCGTAGTCCACCAACGGCTCGAACTGATCCAGATCAGGGATCAGAGTGCGCAATACTGTGCGTTTACCCTCTGGCGAGAGTTGCTGGATCAGTTCGACCACCTGCGACTCGCGCAGAGGAAGTACTACCTCAACCACTTTTAGGTCACTCCTTTCCGATGCATTGACCCTTCCCTATGTCTTGCCGCCGCAATCGGGTCGATGGTAATGCATTCGAGGATCGCCGTCAAGCCACCCTACCCCAGGGCCAGCACTCGTACGCGGCGGGCGACGTGCCGGCGGCGAATGTCGGCCATAGTCAGGCCATAGTGGGGCACCAGCAGACCGCCGCGGTGTCCCTTCGGTACGCTCGGGGCCGGCTCTGAGTCGATCGAAGGGGCGTCCTCCCGCCTTCGCACCAGACCAGCGGCCAGGGCCGCCTCTTCGATGCGCCGGCGCTCCTCATCCGAGAGGTCCGGGAAGCGGGCGAAGGTTCCCCAGTCCACCACCTTCTGCAGCCACTCCTGGCCCTGCGGCCCGAGAATCTGGCCGGCTTGATCCAAGAGCACGGCCGCTGCATCTTCCAGGATGCTCACGACCAGACCACCCGGTACAGCTTCGTTCCAGGCGGCCTCGAATTCTCGCCGGTACTTGCGCGCGAGCCAGGCGTTCTCTACCACCTGCCCGGACAGGGCGAAGCCGTTCCCCATCTCATCCGGCCAGAAGATGACGCCATAGCGATCATCGATCAGATAGAACTTGCGGCTGATCACCTCAGCCTCCAACACCCGGAGCTGCACCCCCGTCTCTTCCATGTCGCGGCGCTTGATATACAAGCCGTGCTCCACGACCTCGTCCAGGTCGCAGACACGGCGATAGGTGACGCCGGCGGCCATGCGATTCCGGAGTGTCTCCCAGATGGGGGCCACCTGGGGGAGACGGGGCGCACGGGAGAGAGCAACGACCTCTTTCTGCGCCCGGCCAATGGACTCAGCCAGAGCCAGGGCCAGCTCCTCGGCATCCTGAGCGATGCGGATCTGGCCGGCAGCCAGGGGACGCCGGTAGCTGTACAGAGACGCGGCCAGTTGAGCCAGATCGCGACAGGCGTTGCGGACTTTCAGGAGCTGGGCCGCTTGCTCTCGCGGAAGCTTCAGCAGCTCATCCTCTGTCACGGCCGCCTGCCACAGGACTTCGTCCCACAGCGTGCGGAAAGCCGTGGCGGGGTCCAGGACGAAATACACTCGTCCTGAAGCGCGCCGCTCGTAGAAGATCAGGCGACGAAGGATCAACTGTCGCAGCGTCTCTTGGGAGACATGCGCCAGGTCTTCTTCGGGCAGGTGGCCGGCTCTGAGGATGCGCACGTAGGCGTTCGCTGCTGATTCAGAGAGCCCGATGGCCACCAGCCGGCGCGCGATCTCCTGCTCGTGAGCTGCCAGATCGTCGGCGAAGACAGCGCGCAGGGTTGCCAGGGCCCGCTCCGGGTCCTTCTGGACCAGGAAGAGCACTTCGGGCGGGACCTTGCCGGCGGCCAGGTACAGGGCGCGTTGCTCCTCTTCGGACAGCTCGAAGTAGGCCGCCAGGCGATCCAGGAACTCTTCGGAGGCCGAGGCCAGGTCCCCGCTTTCGAGGCGGGACAGGTAGGAGTAGTGAACGCCCAGTTCGTCCGCCAGCTTGCGCAGGCTCATCTTGCCCCGCAGGGCTTTCAGCTTTTGAGCAAAGGTCATAAATTCCACCTTCGAACGACAAAAGGAACTGAGGACATTATACTACATGTTGACAAACTTGTCAACGGACGACGTTTCGTGTATAATAATCAGCGGAACTTGACAGCACCTTCCCAGTTGACAGATGGCAAGGTTTTTGGTAGAATATTCGTGTCTTTCGAAATTGGCGTAGTTTTCGCGAAAGCTGAGACCTGAACACATGGATTGACAAACCGGTATCACGATGAAAGCTCTGGATGACTTACAGCGGTTGACGCCATCACAAGGAGCGCTGCTCTATCGCCTCGTAGATCTGGGCTACCTGACACAAGCACAGATAGACGAGCTAATCAACCGCCTGGTAAGCGATCGCTTTGCGAAGGCGATGGACTACTTGAGCTTTGCGCAACAACTCGATTCTGGTATAGCCTTGAACCAGCCACACATTATCTCCCGCTGCTACTACGCCATGTACCACGCAGCGCGAGCTTTAGTACTCCATGTCCGCCGGGCTGATATGGATGACCACGAACGCCTATCAGTAGCTTTGGGTCAAGTGCTCGGCACAGATTATGGAGATACCTTTGGCCAGTGGCGGGAAATGCGAAACCAAGTGGACTATTCGCCCTACGCGCCGGCAGATCTGGCCGGCCAAGCGACTACAGCCCTGAGCAACGCGACTGCGTTGCTGACAGCATGTCGAGACGAATTGCAGAATCGAGGAATAAGTCTATGAAGCTGCGCGAGATGGCCTTCCCTTACGTGGTCCAGGAAGTGGACTACGTTGCATTGCGTCAAGTTATCGAGCAGACGTTTGCAGAGGAGTACGGGCCTGGGATTGTCCAGGATGTGCGGGTGGCCCACTTCAATCCAAATATTATTGATGTAACCGTTGTAGTCCAGACCCGACAGCCGGAAATGGCTAACTTGGCCCTCCAACTTAGTGAGATGCTACACCGACAGGGGGTGCGCGTTGCGATTCGCATCTCGACGAGCGATGAAGAACTCGTGCGGCGCCCTGAAGTGCATCAGCGCCGAAGGAACTAAGCGCCCTCGGCCTGGGTCTTTCGGCTACGCTCAGGATAGGCATAGCCAGAGTGACGGGGAGAGTGAAGAAATGATGGAAGTTGCTGTAAGCTCGATTGAGAATGCCCCCCGGATTTCGAGCAGTGATATGGCTCGCCGGCCAGGGCAACTCATGGAAGAAGTCCTTCGTCGCAACGTGATCATCGTGCAGACCCGCGGGCGGGACGTAGCGGCATTGATGGACATCGAGGAGTACCAACGTTTGCTGTCACTCATTGATCAACTGGCCAACCATCCCTGACCGCACTCAGGGACAGGGACCCCCTAAAAGCCCTGCGACCCTTTCAGGGCCGAGGGACATGCATTGGACGGAACCGAACTGATGGGCATCATTGCAATCACCAACCAGAAAGGTGGCACCGGCAAGACGACCACCGCCATCAACCTGGCCGCAGCGCTGGGGGAGCTGGGTCATCAGGTCCTGGTGGTTGACCTGGACCCCCAGGCCAACGCCACGCTCCACGCCGGCCTCATGCCCGAAGAGCAAGAGCGCACCATCTGGTCGGTCATGAAACAGGCCGTGGCGCAACCGGAGCCCGACGTGATAGGCGAGGAGGATTTCAGGCTCTTGCTGGATCGCCTGTGGGAGGATCGCTCGTTCGATCCGGGCCTCCTACCCATCGTGCGGCAACCCAACGACAACCCCTTCGACCTGATACCCAGCAGCCTGGATCTGAGCGAGGCCGACCTGACTCTGGTCTCTGCTGTGAGCCGGGAGCATCGCCTGGCCACCGTCCTGGGTTCACTGCAAAGCACCGCCCCGATCGCCGCCCCCAGCTCGTCGAGGCGCCGTCCTGAGGCCCCGCCTGAGCCTGTCGCAGGGCTTGTCGAAGGGAACCCGTCGAGGGGCTACGAATACATCTTCATCGACTGCCCACCTCACCTGGGAATATTGACTCTCAACGCCCTGACCGCGGCTGACGCGGTGATCATCCCGCTGGAGTCGGCCTTCTTCGCCAGCAAGGGCATGAACCAATTGTTTCGGATACTTCTCCAGGTGAAGCAGACCCTGAATCATCGGCTGGGGGTCCTGGGCGTGCTCATCACCCGGGTCGATCTGCGAACGGTGCATAGCCGGCAGATCGCCACCGAAGCCAGAAAGGCCCTGGAAAAACGGGTGCGGGTCTTCGAGACGGAAATCCCTATCAACGTGGACCTGGCAGATGCCTCGGCCGCCGGCGTGAGCATCACCCGTTACGCGCCCAACAGTCGGGGCGCCGAAGCCTACCGCCAACTTGCAAAAGAGATCCAGGATCTGGACACGCTACAATAACAACGAAGGGCTCGGTCGGGAGACCTTCGCCCATCAAGGTCGAGACCTTCGCCCATCAAAGTCTCGTCACGCTGCGCCAATCGACCTAAAGGAATTTGCCGTGGCAAAGAAAATAATCGAGCGCACCGATCAGATTTTTGGAGAGAGTGAGGTTGTGACCGCCCTCTTCGCTGAGCGCGAAGGGGCCGTACAGCAGTCCATCTCTGTGGATGCCCTGGTCCCCAATCGGTTCAACCCCAGAGAGAGTTACTCCAAAGAGACGTTGGGGGAGCTGATCCAGTCCATTCAGGAGCACGGCTTCATCGGCGCTTTGGATGGCCGGGAGTTGCCCGACGGCCGGGTGGAGCTGGCCTACGGCTCCCGCCGGCTGCTAGCGGCCAAAGCCGCCGGCATCCAGACGATCCCGGTCTTTCTACACGACTGGGACGATGAACAATTTCGCTTCGTCTCTCTGGTGGAGAACCTGATTCGTGACGACCTCACTTCCCATGAAGAGGCCGAGACCATCGGTCAGATGAACGAGCACCTGGGCCTCAGCGTGCGCCAGATTGCCCGTAAGACGGGGAAGCCCAAATCGTGGGTGGAGGATCGCCTGGCCCTCTACCGGTCTCCCCAGGATGTGAAGGAGATGGTCGCTGCTCGAAGCGATGCTTTGCGGGCAGCCAGCTACATCGCCCGCGTGCCCGACGAGGCGAGCCGGCGCGTTCTGGAAGAGAAGGTGATCCAGGAGGATCTGACCACCCGACAGGTGCAAAGGGCGGTTCAGCAGATTGTGGAGGAAGCGGTCCCGACTGAGAAAGCGGTGGCCGCGGTGACGGCCGAGCCGCAGCCCCCGCCACCGGAGCGCGTGTTCGAGTCCCGGGTGTTCGCCCCTGCGGACAGGGAAGAGCCGGCTGCTCACCCGCTACCACCCGTCCGTCAACCGGTTGCAGGAGAAGGTGTGTTGGCTGAGGAGGGGTCGGCTTCGGTTGCCGCCGAAGCACAGCCAGTGCCTCTACCCCCTTCTCCGCCGGCGGTTGAATCACTACCCAGTAGACCTGAAGGAAAGGAGACCGTGCCGTTCGAGGAGACCGCATCCCCGTTGGAAGGGGGCCGGCCCTCGGCAAGTCAGTTTGTGATCAGCGCGAACGAAGCCCTCGCCCGCTTCAACCCTGAGGCGGTTCAAAACGAGGAATTGAATGAACTGCGCGACCACCTGCGGCAGCTCGTGGACAGAGCCAGCCGGCTTTTGGAAGAGGTGGAAGCGCGGCTGCAGAGCGCATAGAAAGCAAAAGAGACGTGTTGCCGCACGTCTCCCTGATCGAACCGGTATTTAGCTAAGCGCTCTGGGCGAAGTTGCCGCTTCGCCTGTTGTGAAAAGCCCCTTGGTTGGGGACAGGGGTTTTATGTCCTTACGTCACCCCATGCTCTTCAGGTGTTATGATACCATAAAATGGGGTGGCTGTCAAGTGCGCATTCGTCCAAAACGTGGCAACACCGTTCAAGAAAGGACCCGTCATGGCCACGGAGCGATTCAACCGACAGTTCATCCTGGTGGACTTCGAGGACCTGGACAACCCAGAGTTCATGGAGTTCGTTCGCTCACCAGAGTTCTCCACTTATCTACTCCTGCGCCGCCACGTCTGGCGCTCCGACAAGCCGCATGGCCTGGGTCTCCATGAGTACTATGCCCAGGGACATCTGGCCAGCTCGCTGAGTCGGGAGAAAATCGCCGAGTCCCTGGGCGGCGTGACTCCCAGGACCGTCACCAAAGACATCAACGCCTTGATTCAGCGGGGGGTGATCAAGTCCATTACTACCGGGCGAGGTAACATCTTCATCCTGGGCAAGTGGGCTGTCGATGAGGAGGAGGGGGTTTACTACGAGTATTTCTTCCTCGACCGGCTTCACGTCAGACTGGAAGAAAATTTCCAGGCAGAGGAGAAGTCTAACCTGACTGGAAGAAAATTTCCAAGCAGAGCGGAAAAGGATTTCCAGACAGGGAAGAACCCGGGTAATCCGAGTGGAAGAAAACTTCCAGGCAGCATGGAAGAAAACACCCGCCCTGAGGGGAAAGGGACTTCCAGTAATAATATAGAAGAGAATATAGAAGGGAATAGAGAAGAATATTCAAAGGAAAGCAACAACAGTGACGACAAAACCGAACCACCGCAAGCCGTTGTTGTTGCCTTAACTGATCTGGGTATTGGTAAGAGAACCGCCCGGCAATTAGCTCATCGCTATAGGAGCGAGCGAGTACTGGAAAAGATTGACTTTCTGGCTTTTCTGCAAGAGTCCGACCCGGGAAAGGTCAAGAACCCGCGTGGCTGGTTGCGCACCGCGATTGAAGAGAACTACGGGCCGCCGGATGGGTACAAGTCGAAAGAGGAGCGTGCGGTTGAAGCGGCGGAGAGGGAGAGGCAGCAGCGGGAGATTGATCAGGCTCTGGCCGGCCAGGGGGCGCGGCCGGCACGCTTTGGGGGCTGGCAGCAGTGGGTGATAGAGAAATATAGTGTTGCGGAGGACCTATGGGAGGTGGCGGGACAACTGTTGGAGTCGCTCAAGTTGCAGATGCCGGCTGCGACGTTCGATGCCTGGGTGTCCAACACCATGATCATCGAGTTGGGAGAGGCGCAGGCGCGCATTGCTGTGTCTTCGCAGCGAGCGTACGAGTGGCTGGAGCATCGGCTGAAATCTAAGTTTGAGCAAGCTCTGGCGGGGGTCATCGACAGGCCGGTGGAGGTGGTTTTTGAGGTGATTGAGAGTGCGCCGGCGGGGTGATGGGCTATCAACGGATGGCGAGAACACGGATGGCTCGGATGGACGGATTGGGGGGAAGGGGCGGATAGCCTGCAGCGAAACGGGTTAGCGGATGGGTGGGTGGTGGATGGTCTGCGAGGCGGATTAGCGGATGGAGGAGCGGATGAGTGGATGGGGGGATGGAGCGGGGACGGGGAAGCACATTGTGGTCTGGGATTTTACCAGGAAGCCGTCGGCGACGTTCTACCGGATGCTGGGTGACGAGTTTGGGATCAGCGCCGGCGCGCCGGAGTACGTGCAGCGGAGCACGCTGATCGTCAGGGATGGGTTTCAGGCTTACGGCATCGCTGCGCTGGTTGAGGAGTTTGGTGGGACGGTTTTGGTGTATGCGGTGGTGGAGAATCCGGATGGAGCTCAGTTGATGGCGGAGGCGCGGGGGCGGATCGCGGAGGCTCGTCGCCGGCGGCGGTCGCGGAAGAGGGCGTGAAGTAAATACTTCAGGAGGTACTCAAACAATTGGTGCAAGTCTGCCGTGTGAGGGGAGGGACACGGTGAACTACGATCATTTCCG
>JBHHTZ010000049.1:0-12673 GCA_046753605.1 Anaerolineae bacterium | reverse complement strand
GGCCACATCCTCGACGAGGTCGGCTACCATGTGCGGGACTACTTCCTGAAGCAGTGGGATCGCTTCAAGGACTACCCGTGGGGCGTGCTGGCCCACTCCACCCACCTGCGGGGCATTGGCGCCTACGAGAATGGCGTGGAGCGACCGCGCATCCAGGTGACGCTGGCGACTGGGATTCCCCGCGAGCGCTGCGAGCGCGTGAGCCTGGGCTACCGCGACCCAGACACCATCGATCCAGACGAGTGGGCCGGCCGCGAGGATGAGGGCGTTTTGCTGGCGCCACATGCCGGCGAGATGCTGTATCGGCTTGCTCAGTAATCAGTTATCAGTAACCAGTAATCAGTGATCAGATTCCGAGCTGATTACTGATCACTGATCACTGGTAACCGGGTAGGCGAGGTGAAGATAATGGTACTGAAGACAATGGACAGAGAGCTGGTGATCACGCAAGCCACAGAGATCACCGGTGAAGAACTGTACACGATGGGCGATATCGGACCATGCGAGCTGGTCGAGGGGAGAATCGTACACCTGAGCCCCACGGGGATGCCACACGGCGTTTACGAAGGAAACTTTTACTTCGCGCTCCGGCGATTTGTCGAGGAGCACAATCTGGGTGTCGTGGGAACTGGCGAAGTCGGGATCTACACCAAACGGGACCCTGATACGGTGCGAGGCGCCGATGTTGTGTTCATCTCCCACGAACGCAATCAGCAACGTTCTCCGTCAGGCTACATCGATGTAGCGCCAGACCTCGTTGTCGAGATCATGTCGCCCAACGACCGATGGACGGACATTGTTGAGAAGCTGCGTGAGTATTTCGCCATCGGTGTCAAGCTGGTGTGGGTTGCCAATTCAGAATCGCGCAGCATCTTCGCCTATCGTTCCCTGACCGACGTGCGTGAGTTCACCGCCGAAGATGATCTGACCGGCGACGATGTCCTACCAGAGTTCAAGGTCCGGGTCGCGGAGCTGTTCCGTGAGGGAGCGGGGCAGTGAATGATCACTGGTTGGGACATTGAGGAACACTGAAGCCTTGTGACCGCCCGCCACCGTGTTCGGAAGCAGGAACAACGGGCGGGTTCACGAAACGCGCGGCGGGGCCGCGGCGGGTGGTCGCAAGGCGTGTGTTTACGGACGAGCGGGTTCTGCCTGCCTCATCTCATGTAGCCGTTCGGCCAACCACAGGTTGACCAGTGTTTCTGGCAGAAGACCACGTGCGGCGGCATAACTCTCAATGTCCATGTAGATATCTGGATCAAGCGTTATGCGCCGTCTACGTTTGGCCCTGACTTCAAATTCGACTTCGTCGGTCTGGTCCCAATAGTCGGCTAAGCTGTGCGTATCCCAGAAGTCGGCGATCTCGTCCACGGTACGAGCCTTTGAGATGCTTGTTACCTGTGTGTCACTTCTGCTCATAACGTCTCCGCTCCTTTTCGTCCATGTCTCGCGCGCTCAAGATTAACGCAGTGTTGGTTGCTTTGTGGATGAAGAACACAATTATGTATCGGTCTGCATCGGTCTGACCGCTGGCCGAGTACACATCTTCGCCTGGCCTGTGCCCTGACTCAACAAAGCGGTACCTCGGCCTGTTGAAGAATACTTCTTCAACTTCGTCTTGTGTGACGTGATGCTTGACGTACAGTTTCTCAACGATGTCCGGCAGCCAGATGAAATCGTCAATGTACATAAACGGTCCTCCATATCAGACCGTGTCTGGCGTTTTGTGGGCGTGTCCGTAAACTTATGTTTCACGCAACAAGCCTTGCGGAAATCACCCTCATTTTGCCGGGTTTCCCGCAGTAACCGTTGCGGGAATCCAGGCAGTGATTCTATTATACAACGAGCCTGCGGAGAAATCAATGTTCATCGCCAAATGGCCTCCCCGCTGGCGCATGGCTGTCCCCCAGGCGATTGTGTGGTCAGTCTCAAAGTGGTTCCCGTTGGATATGTGTCGTCCGCTGTCTTTGATTGACCGAAAGTCCCGATTCTGCTAGAATGACCTTACGGCACCGACACAGGTAACAGCCTGAAACAGGCATCAAGACAAATCGCTCCGACAATTGTCTCCCATAAACACTCAACAGGTTAAACTGCCCCTAATCCTGGCCATCGACATCGGCACCTCGTCTGTGCGAGCTGTGCTCTTCGATCGACTGGGCCGGGCTGTGGAGGGGACCGAGGCGCGTCAGGCACATGAGATCCGAACCACCGCCGCCGGCGCGTCCGAGACCGACGCCGACGCTCTGCTCGATCTCGTCTGGCAGTGCATCGACGACGTGCTGGAAAAGGCCGGCCCGCTGGCCGCGCACATCCGTGGCGTTGGCATCTGCACCTTCGTCAGCAACGTCCTGGGCGTGGACGACGCCGGCCTGGCCATCACCCCCCTGACCACCTACGCCGACACCCGCGCCGCCGGTGAGGTGGCCGGCCTCCGCGCAGAGTTCGACGAAGCCGCCGTCCACGACCGCACCGGCTGCCACTTCCATCCCAGCTACCTGCCGGCCCGCTTCCGCTGGCGGGCCCGCGTCCACCCCGATCTTTTCCAGCAGGTCGCACGCTGGGTGTCGATTGGCGAATACCTGGAGCTGAAGCTCTTTGGCGAAGCGGCGGTCAGTTGCTCGGTGGCGTCGTGGAGCGGCTTGCTGGACCGACGCCGGCTGGTGTGGGATGAGCCGCTGCTGGCCGCACTCCCGATTTCGGAGGAACAACTGTCGCCGCTGACCGATGTGGGCGTCCCCCGACAGGGTTTGCGCGGCGAGTTCGCCGGGCGCTGGCCGGCCCTGCGCGACGTGCCCTGGTGTCCCGCAGTGGGCGATGGCGCAACAGCCAACATCGGCAGCGGGTGTGTGTCGCCGGCGCGGGTCGCGCTGACCGTGGGGACGTCGAGCGCCATGCGAGTCGTCGTAGACGGCCCCGTGGCCCGCGTCCCCGATGGCCTGTGGTGCTATCGGGTGGATGGCCGGCGCTCGCTGCCCGGCGGCGCTCTGACCGAAGGGGGCAGTGTCTTCGAGTGGATGACGGAAACGCTGCAAGTGGGAAACCTGGCCGAATTGGAGCCGGCCCTGGCAGCGATGGAGCCCGATGCTCACGGCCTGACGGTGCTGCCCTTCCTGGCCGGCGAGCGCAGCCCGGGCTGGGCTGGCCACGCCCGAGCCACCGTCCACGGCCTGACGCTGTCCACGACTCCGCTGGACATCCTGCGCGCCGGCCTGGAAGCGGTAGCATATCGCATCGCCCTGGTGTACGAACTTCTGCGCCCGCTGCTGCCGGCTGATCCGCAGGTAGTGGCCTCCGGTGGGGCGCTGCTCAGTTCCCCCGCCTGGTTGCAGATCATGACCGACGTGCTGGGCCGGCCGGTGGCCGTCTCGGAGGTTGAGCAGGCTTCGGCGCGGGGGGCTGCTTTGCTGGCCCTGGAGTCCCTGGGCGTGCTGGATGATGTGGCGGATGCGCCGGCCTTTGTGGGGGATGTGCACCAGCCGGATGCGGGCCGGCAGGTGCGGTATCGCGAAGCCATGAAGCGCCAGCAGGAGTTGTACGAGAAGCTGGTTCAACCTCGTACGGACGGCTTGAAACGCAATGAATAAGTTTTCGATCAGGAGTGAGTGTTGATGTCCTACGAACCGTTCCATGAGCGTTTCCCGGAAGTTGCCGAGAAAGAGACCCGAACAATCATTGCACTGAATGATCCTGATCTGCCTGAAGGCAGGTATGGCCTCATTGAGGCCTATTGCAATGAGGCCAGTTGTGATTGCCGGCGGGTATTCTTCAATGTCTACTCCTGGCAAATGCGAGAGGTGGTGGCAGTCATTGCCTATGGGTGGGAAAGTCGGGAGTACTACGTGCAGTGGTTTGGGGAAGATGACCCGAGAGTCATCCCTGACCTACAGGGGCCTAGTCTGAATCTGGCCAGCCCCCAGTCCGAGCTTGCGCCTGTGCTTCTGGAGAAGGTCAAGTATGTTCTGCAGGATAGGAGATACGTGGCGAGGCTCAAGAGGCACTACAAGATGTTCAAGGAGACCGTAGAGGATAGCCGGCCTCGAAAACCGTATCGTTCTCAGAGAGTGAGGAGGAATGACCCTTGTCCGTGTGGAAGCGGCAAGAAGTACAAGAGATGTTGTGGGAAGTGAGTACATATTCAGTTGTTAGCCGGCGCTTCTGTGCGTACGGTGCGATGGAGGCGACGTTGACCCATCGCGCGGATTCCTGTACAATGGGGGTAGTCTCGGTGTAGAGGCCCCCTGTGTACCTGGCATCATCAGTGCGAACATCGTAGATGGGCTTTGATCAAAACCACTTTATTTGTCAGTGCTTGAGTTTGGGCCATGGAAACCAAACAAGTCGTAATCGCCAACCCCATCATCAACTCGCCTTTTGATGAACCTAAGCTCCACTTTCGCTTCTCTGAACAAGGCATCACCGACGAAATTGCCCTCGGTCGCCGCCAGAGTGAATACTTCGTGCCTATCGCTCGCCCCAGGAAAAAGGGCCAACCACAACTGGCCTTCGAGACCTGGACTGAAGACCGCATCCAACCCAACGAATTCATCAACCGCGTGCGTGGCCGGGTAGAACTCTGGCGCAGAGGCGGCCACATGGGGATAACCAGAACCACCCGCCGCCTGCTCGAACATTGGCAGAACTCCGAGCGCGAGCGCAAACTCTTCTTCTGCCAGATCGAAGCCCTGGAGACGGCGATCTATGTCACCGAAGTGGCGCACAAACACGGCGACAACTGGATTGCCAACGAGTTGCGCCGCGCCAACGCGGAGGCCAATCCGCTGCTGTACCGCACCGCCTTCAAGATGGCCACCGGCAGCGGCAAGACCGTCGTCATGGCCATGCTGATCGCCTGGCACGCGCTGAACAAGATGGCCAACCGCCAGGACGCTCGCTTCTCCGACGCCTTCCTGATCGTGACCCCCGGCATCACCATCCGTGACCGGCTGCGCGTGCTCCTTCCCAGCGACCCGAACAACTATTACCGCCGCTTCGACATCCTCCCCCTCGACCTGATGCCGCAACTCCACCAGGCCAAGATCGTCATCACCAACTTTCACGCCTTCCAACTGCGCGAGAAGGTCAAGGCCGGCAAACTGACCAAGGAACTGCTCGCCCAGGGCGGAGCCAGCCCCTTCACCGAGACCCCCGGCCAGATGGTGCGGCGGGTGTGCCGCGAGTTGGGCAACAAGAAGAACATCATCGTGCTCAACGACGAGGGCCACCACTGCTACCGCCACAAGCCGGATGGCGAGAAAGTACGCCTCGGCCGCGACGAGCGCCGCGAGGCAAAGGTACGCGACAAAGAAGCCCGTGTCTGGATCTCGGGGCTGGAAGCGGTCAAGGCCAAGATCGGCCTCAAAGTGGCCTACGACCTGTCTGCCACGCCCTTCTTCCTGCGTGGCTCCGGCTATCCCGAGGGCGCCCTCTTCCCGTGGGTGGTGTCCGACTTTTCCCTGATAGACGCCATTGAGTGCGGCATCGTCAAAGTCCCCCGCGTGCCGGTGGACGACGACGCGATGATCGGCGACTATCCCACCTACCGCCACCTGTGGCCCCACATCCGCGACGACCTGCCCAAGAAAGGACGCAAGACCGAGGCCATCAGCGGCGAACCTAAACTGCCGGCCAAACTCCAGAGCGCGCTGCACAGCTTGTACAACAACTACCAAAAGTATCATGAGCAATGGGAGGCCAGCGAGGCCACTCGTGACGTGCCTCCGCCCGTCTTTATCGTCGTCTGCAACAACACCAACGTCTCCAAAATGATGTACGACTATGTCGCCGGCTGGGAGAAGGAACTGGACGGTGACAACACGGTTCTGGTCCCCGGCGCGCTGCCCATTTTCAGCAACGTAAAAGACGGCCGCTGGGTCGCGCGGCCCAACACGGTTTTGATTGACAGCAAACAACTCGAATCCGGCGAGGCGATGAGCAGGGAGTTCAAAAAGATCGCCGCGCGGGAGATCGCGGAGTTCAAGGCCGAATACCGCGCCCGCTTCCCCGGCCGCGACGCCGACAGCCTGACCGACGAAGACCTGCTGCGCGAGGTGATGAACACCGTGGGCCAGCCCGGCAAGCTGGGCGAACCAGTCAAGTGCGTCGTCTCTGTCTCGATGCTGACCGAGGGCTGGGACGCCAACACCGTGACCCATATTTTGGGAGTGCGGGCCTTCGGCACCCAGTTGCTGTGCGAGCAGGTGGTGGGCCGTGGTTTGCGCCGCATCAGCTATGCCACCGAACCGCGCCAGGTCAACGTGAACGGCGACGTGGTCGAGTTCGAAGCCTTCCCGGTCGAATACGCCGAAGTGTACGGCGTGCCGTTCTCTTTCATTCCCACCAAGGCCGTCGCCAACCCGCCCAAACACGGCCCCCGCCCGACCCGCGTGCGGGCGTTGGAGGAGCGCATCGCCTGCGAGATCACCTTCCCCCGCGTGATCGGTTACCGCTACGAACTGCCCGGCGAACAGTTGACGGCGAGCTTTACCGCCGATTCCCACATGGCGATCTCGACGCTGGACGTGCCCACCCGCACCGAGAGCGCGCCCATCGTCGGCGAATCGATCATCCACACCCTGTATGACCTGAACATCCGCCGTGAGCAGGAGGTCGACTTTTTACTCGCCAAGCTGGTATTGGAACGTTACTTCCGCGACGCCGAGGGCCACACCAAGCCCTGGCTGTTCCCCCAACTGCTGCGCATCGTCCGCCGCTGGCGGGCCGAATGTCTCACGCTGAAAGACAACACCTTTCCCCAGTTGTTGCTGCTCCACGATTTGGCGGCTGACGCCGCCGAGCGTATCTACCAGGCTATCGTCCAATCCGCCACGGACGAAAAGACGCTCCATCCCATCCTGCGCCCCTATGACTCCGTAGGCAGCACCCGCTATGTGGACTTTGACACCACCCGTGAGGTCTATTCCACCGATCCTGAACTCTGCCACATCTCGCACATCGTCCTCGATAGCGGCTGGGAGGCCAAGATGGCCCAGGCGCTGGAAGAGATGGACGAGGTGGTGTGCTACGTCAAGAACCACGGCCTGGCCTTTACCATCCCCTACACGCTGAACGGGCAAGAGCGGCAGTACACGCCCGACTTTATCATCCACGTGGACGACGGGCGCGGGCCGGACGATCTGCTGAACCTTATCGTCGAAGTCTCGGGCGAGGCTCGCAAGGACAAGGCTGCCAAGGTGGCGGCGGCCCGCAACCTGTGGGTGCCGGCCATCAACAACCACGGCGGCTACGGCCGGTGGGCGTTTATCGAGATCACCGACCCGTGGGATGCCAAGAATACCATTCGGGCTATGTTGGAGACCCTAAAGGTTTCAGAAAACCTTTAGGGTCTGGGAGGAAAGCACATGGCACGCAAGAAAACCAAGACCCCCAAACCCATCGCCAGCACCAAACACAAAGACAAACGCGCCAACATCCCCACCGAGGAACTGCGCGACTTTGTGGCCGGCGAGGAGCGCGCGCCAGAGACTATCCTTTACCCCCGCGACCCCTCGCTGGACCCGCAACTGGTGTGGCAGGGCAAGGACGAGCAGGACAGCGAAGACCTGGCCGTGCCGGCCGTGCCGGTCTACATCCAGGAGAAAATCCACCCCCAGGCCATCATCGAGGACGTGCGGGCGCAGGCGAAAAAAGACACCGCCCAACTCGGCCTGTTTGCCGATTTCAACGGCCTGGAGTTCGAGGACCTGATCGAGTTCTACCAGCACGAGCAGAACTGGGCCAACCGCATGATCCTGGGCGACTCGCTGCTGGTGATGACCTCCCTGGCCGAGAAGGAGGGGCTCAAGGGCCAGGTGCAGATGATCTACATTGATCCGCCCTACGGCATCAAGTTCGGCTCTAATTGGCAGGTCAGCACCCGCAGGCGGCAGGTGCGAGATGGCAAAGCCGAGGATGTGACCCGCCAGCCGGAGCAGGTCAAAGCCTTCCGCGACACGTGGGAGTTGGGCATTCATTCATACCTCGCTTACTTACGTGACCGGCTGGTTGTGGCCCGCGAATTGCTCACTGAGAGCGGCAGCGTGTTCGTGCAGATCGGCGATGAGAACGTGCATTTGGTACGGTGTTTGTTGGATGAGGTATTTGGAAGCGAGAATTTCGTCGCGGAGATTTATTTCCAAAAGACGGGCAGTTCGACGGGCAAACATATGCAGTCCATTACAGATGTCTTGCTTTGGTATGCAAAGGCTATTGAAGCCATAAAGGTCAAAAAGCTGAAGACACCAAAGTATGCAGGTGATCTGAGTCAAGATATAACTCCTTGGATGGTGGAAGTAAGAGGAGGAATGCGCAAGTTAACTCGAGAGGAACTTTGTGACTATGAGCAACGGAAGGATTTGAATGTATTTCAGCCAGGACCAATAAACTCTCAACACTATAGCGACACTCGCAGCGTTCCTTATATCTACAATGGTGAGATATTTCACCCCCCAAGAGGAAGACAATGGACTTATGACCCAGAAACACAACTGCCACGGCTGGCTAGAGTTGATCGGCTGATTAAGTATGGAAACACGCTAAGGGTGAAAATGTTTATTAGTGATTCGCCCTTTAGAGACTTGACCAATATCTGGCTTGATACTCAATTCGGTGGATTCAGTGAACCTCGCACTTATGTTGTGCAAACAGGTCAAAAGGTCATCGAACGCTGCCTCTTGATGACCACCGACCCTGGAGATCTGGTCCTCGACCCCACTTGCGGCAGCGGCACCACCGCCTACGCCGCCGAGCAATGGGGGCGGCGCTGGATCACGGTGGACACCAGTCGCGTGGCACTGGCGCTGGCCCGCACCCGCCTGATGACCGCCCGCTACCCCTACTACCTGCTGGCCGATTCGCCGGAAGGTATCCAGCGGGCTGCAGAAATGCGCGGGCAGGTCCCCCCAACGCCGCTCCCCAAAACCAACGGCGACATCAAGCAGGGCTTCGTCTACCGGCAAGTGCCGCACATTACGCTCAGAGATATTGCCAGAAACGAGGAGATTGACACCATCCACGAAAAGTGGCAGGCCGAACTCGAACCCCTGCGCGCCCAACTGAACCAACTGCTGCGCCACGCCTGGGAGGACTGGGAGATACCCCGCGAGCCGCAAGACGACTGGCCCCAGGCCGCCAAAGACCTGCTCCGCCAGTGGTGGGAACTGCGCCGCGCGCGCCAGGAAGAAATCGACGCCTCCATCGCCCGCCACTCCGAAAGCGAAACCCTCTACGACCAGCCCTACGAGGACCGCCGCAAGCTGCGCGTCACCGGCCCCTTCACCGTCGAGAGCCTGTCGCCCCACCGCGTCCTCTCCACCGACGAAGAACGCCCGGCCAGCGAAGCCGCCGGGCAGCAGGCCGACGCCGGCAGCTTTGAGCGCATGATCATCGAGAACCTGAAAAAGGCCGGCGTGCAAAACACCATCAAAAACGAGCGCCTCAAATTCGACCGCCTGGAGCCGTACGCCGGCGAATGGATCCAGGCCGAAGGCGAATACACCGAAACCCCCAAGACCCCAGGGGTTTTGGAAACCCCTGGGGTCTCGCGCCGCGTGGCCCTCGCCATCGGCCCGGAACACGGCACCGCCGGCCCGCAACTGATCAAAGAGGCCGCCAAAGAGGCCGTCCGCGGCCTTGGCTTCGACCTGCTCATCGTCTGCGGCTTTGCCTTCGACCCCCACGTCGCCGAAGAAACCCGCCGCTACGGCCGCCTCGCCGTCCTCACCGCCCGCATGAACCCTGACCTCGCCATGGGTGATACGCTACTCAAAAAGACTGGCTCCGGCAACCTCTTTATGGTCTTTGGTGAGCCGGACGTCGAAATCCGCCGCGAAAACGGCCAGGTAATCGTCGAAATCAAGGGTCTCGACATCTACGACCCCACCACCGGCGAAATCCGGGCCAGCTCCACCAGCGACATCGCCTGCTGGTTCATAGACACCAACTACAACGAAGAAAGCTTCTTCGTCCGCCACGCCTACTTTACCGGGGCCGACAAACCGTACGAAAAACTCAAGCGCGCCCTGCGCGCCGAAGTGGACCAGGCCGCCTGGGCCGCGCTCTACTCCACCGTCAGCCGGCCCTTCGACCCGCCGGAGACGGGGAAGATTGCGGTGAAGGTGATCAATCACTATGGAGACGAAGTGCTGCACGTCTACGAGGTGTGAGCGGCCGTTGCTGGGCGAAGATGTGTTGGTCACAGGGGAAATCTGATGCAGGGAGAATTGACAATGAAACCCGATAGAATCCCTTTCCGTCAACTTCCCAGGGTATGGTCGTTTCTTTCCCTGGTCATTCTGCTGGCAACTGGGGCAGGATGCTCGTCGAACGAGCCGGCTGGTAGTTTGCCAACTGTGGACAAGCCGGCTGGTAGTTTGCCAACTGCGCCGGCCTTTTCGGCGTGGCGGGCTCAGGACGTCGCTTCGCAATGGTAGGCGCGGTTAAAGATGATCTGAAAATGGCTGACGACCTGACGAACCAGAAACAGACGCTAGACGTGATCGCTATGGCCCTGCTGGTTGTACTCTGCTCCAGTTGGGCCTTGCAGCAAATAGCCATCAAGGTTGCCATCCAGGGTGTCTCGCCGATCTTGCAGTCTGGTATTCGGTCCGTCGGCGCCGCCGTTCTGGTTTGGATGTGGATGACCGTGCGCCGGGAACCGATAATGGAGAGGGACGGCACTCTGTGGTGGGGAATCGCAGCCGGACTCCTCTTCGCTGGAGAGTTCGTGCTGATCTACTGGGGCCTGGAATTCACCAACGCATCACGCGCCGTCATCTTCCTCTACATGTCGCCGTTCGTTGTTGCACTGGGTGCGCAACTCTTCATTCCAGGCGAATACATGCGGATGATTCAAGTCGTAGGGCTATGTTGCGCCTTCGTTGGCATCATCGTCGCCTTCAGGGAATCGCTGAGCTTGCCCAGCTACCGCATGCTGATCGGTGACAGCATGCTTGCTGGAGCGGCTGTGTTGTGGGGAGCTACGACCGTTCTGATCAAAGCGAGTCCGCTCGCGAAGATCAAACCCAGCAAAACGCTGCTCTACCAACTCGCGGTCTCTGCCGTGGTCTTGCCATTGGGATCGTTGGCAATGGGCGAGCCCGGCTTTGTCCTGATGACACCATTGATAGTCGGCTCCCTCGCCTACCAGGTCGTTTGGGTCGCCTTCATCACGTACCTGGCCTGGTTTTGGCTCATCGCCCACTACCCCGCTTCGCGTCTTGCATCGTTTACCTTTCTCACGCCACTTTTCGGTGTGCTCGCCGGCGGTATCTTGCTGAATGAGGCGATTACGAGTACACTATTGCTGGCGCTCGTCCTGGTGGGCACAGGCATTTTCCTGGTAAATCGCCCTGGCGCCGGCCTGGAACAGGAGCCGGCAGACTTGGGAATCTGAACAATGAACGCTTCACATTGAGGATTTGGAGACATAACAGCATGGAACAACACGACATTGGTTTGATCGGTCTGGCCGTGATGGGCCAGAATCTGGTGCTGAATATGGAGCGGAATGGCTTCGGCGTGGCGGTCTTCAACCGCACCGGCTCCAAGACAACAGCCTTCGTGGAAGGGCCGGCTGCCGGCAAGAACGTCACCGCCACGTACGAGATAGCGGATTTCGTCGGCGCGCTGAAGAAGCCGCGCATCGTGATGATCATGGTCAAGGCCGGCTGGCCGGTGGATGCCTTCATCGAAAAGCTGAAGCCGCACCTGGAACCCGGCGACCTGATCATCGACGGCGGTAACTCCTTTTTCCGCGACACCGAACGCCGCTCGGAAGAACTGGCCGCGGATGGCATCCAATACCTGGGCGTGGGGATCTCCGGCGGCGAGGAAGGCGCCCTCTGGGGACCCAGCATCATGCCCGGTGGACATCAAGAGGCATACGCCCGCGTGGAACCTATCTACACCGCCATCGCCGCCAAGGTGGACGGCGAGCCGTGCGTAACCTACCTCGGACCAAAGGGGTCGGGGCACTACGTGAAGATGGTACACAACGGCATCGAGTACGGCGACATGCAACTCATCGCCGAAGCGTATGACATCCTGCATCGGGGGCTGGGGCTGACCAACGACGAGCTGCACGAGGTGTTCGCCCGCTGGAACGAGGGTGTGTTGTCGTCCTATCTCGTCGAAATCACGGCTGACATCTTCACCTACATCGACGAAGAAACGGGCCGGCCTCTGGTCGACCTGATCCTGGACAAGGCCGGCCAGAAGGGCACCGGCCGCTGGACCAGCGAGAACGCGCTGGATCTGGGCGTCGCGACCCCCACTATCAACGCCGCCGTCGAAGGGCGCATCATTTCGGCCTACAAAGCGGAGCGGGAGGCGGCCGCCGGCGTGCTGGCGGGACCCGATAGCGCGTACTCCGGCGACCGCCTAGCCTTCATCGATGCTGTGAGGGATGCCCTCTACGCCTCGAAGATCTGCTCGTATGCGCAGGGGTTTGCACTCCTTCGGGCCGCCAGTGATGAGTACGATTATAGCCTGAAGAATGGGGAGATTGCGCGCATTTGGCGCGGTGGCTGCATCATCCGCGCCCGGTTCCTGGATGACATTCGCGCTGCCTACGCCGATCAGCCGGATCTGCCGAACCTGCTGTTGGCGCCATTCTTCCGCGACGCCGTCGCCGGCCGGCAATCCGCCTGGCGTCACGCGCTCCAGACGGCCATCG